>NZ_JABRVS010000001.1:3037485-3341234 GCF_013248905.1 Shewanella sp. VB17 | reverse complement strand
GCAATTAGGTTACCTGAATCACCGGTTCGAGTGACTGAGATAGTACTGCTGATCCCTGCCGAATCATCATCGGGGATAGGGTAGTGTATGTTGCTGGTGTAAGTGTCACCGTCTGGGTTGTCGTGAGGGTTGGCTTCAGTGTAATTAGCCAGTAAACTCACGTCATTAAATGTGCTGTAACTTTGGATCATGACATAATAAGTGCCCGTTTGAGATTGGGAGATAGCACAGGACTCGCTGTTTCCGCTCTCCCATGAACGACAATTGTAGCTATTAGTTGTGGGGGTCGAACCATATTGAACATACATATCAGCATCTCCTGTTCCACCTGTCATGGTAAAGGTGAGATTTGATGCGCCAATAGGAACATCAATTGAGAAATAAAGCGCCCTATCATTGGTGCCAGCTAAGCTTGTTTTTGCTATGCCATTAACCAGCATATTATAATTAGGCTCAGTGCCAGAATGAGTTGGGCCATCACAAGATTCATCTAAGTAAGCTTTTGCGGCGACAGCATCAATCAGCCCATAGCCTGTTTTATCATCACGTCCAGTCGTGCCTAGATCTTCTGCTGTGGCATTGAGTGCTGTGCGAATTTGTGCTGCGCTGCATTCTGGGTGTTGACTCCAAATTAATGTGGCAACGCCTGAAACGTGAGGTGCAGCCATGGAAGTGCCATTATAGTATTGGTAATCTTCGTTATCGGTAGTGGTAAGGGTAAACGTTGATCCTACGAGCTTGTGAAAGTGTTGGCCGGTTGCGCGACTAACAGAGACTGAAATGACTGGGGCGTCATTATTGACATCAATTAAAAATGGATTCTGTAAACCAGGTAAAGCGGTATTACTGTACACAATAACCCCTTTTGCGCCTGCATTATAACATGCTGTAATTGCATTGATTTCTGGGTAAGATTCAATCTGATTGCCAACTCGTTCAACAAGGCATATTTTATCGTTCATGTCGTCGCAGTGAAAGTCAGAACCCGATACTGTACACTCAGCCAACTCTGCGGTAACACTGCCATTAATCTGTGCCACTATATGGTTCGTTTCATTTTTCACATAACGATTATGAGGAACAATGCCTTCGGCGAAATAGGACTTCCCTTCAGAGGTGATATCAGCAAGACGTCCTTCACCTACTGTAACGGTTGAAAGAATGGCTTCACCTGGCGCTGAAATCTCAACCTGATTGGTATACTGAGAAAATGCCGCATGGTCTTTATTACTATCAACCGCTGCGACAGACATCACAGAGTCATAAGATGCTGGATAACTATGCTGATTATTGCCGTCATTACCGGATGCAGCGATCAGTAATATGCCATTATTTGCATGGATCTCGAGCGCATTACGCTCCGTTTTCGTGGCTGCACCTCCACCAAGACTCATGGTGACGATATTGGCGTCGTTGCGAACACACGTATCGACAGCTGATACGAGTGAGGATGAGTATCCCCAACCGGATTCATTAAATACTTTAATCACGTGGATATTGGCATGCTGATTTGGCATGACACCAATCACCCCATGGTTGTTGGCGATTGCTGCAATGGTGCCAGCAACATGTGTACCGTGGGCATTATTGTTACCCGGTTCATACCAGTTTCCTGTGCCTGAGTTGTTCGTGCCTGTGACCTTATTATCTTTTAAATCACTGTGGTCTCGATCGTAGCCTGAATCAATAATACAAATGGTTCGGTTGCCTGTTTGTGAATCACTGAGTTTAGTGGCTCCCACATACGTTTCGCCCCAAGGTGTTGTTTCACTCAGAAACCTTCTTGGAACATCTTCTTCAATGTATTCAACATGAGCATTAAGCTTGAGTGCCTGAATGCCTTTAGCATTGAGTTTGACTGAATAGCTATTACTACGAGCAATCTGTTTTATCTCTTTGGCAGATATACTGCTCATGGCTTTGTAATGTGAAAAAATTTCGTTTGAGCTAGGTTCATAGAGGGCTGCATTTGATTGAGGCTGAAAGCGATCGAGGGCGTTTAAATGGTTAAACTTGACGATATAGCGCTTAGGTAAAGGTGATGTTTGATTCATGTTTGCATCTAAGGAGTATGCTCTTGGGCTAAAGGTTGAATTTGCAGTGACGGCGGCAGAGATCACGAATGCAGACAGGCTTAAAGCCCATGTCGTGTATTGGGTATTTGTCATAGTTGCCTTCCATGTTAATTAGTATTAATCATTGTTATTTGATGTTTTTTTAGTATTTTCGCTAAAGAAATAGCACCTCATTAGTGAATGTATCTGTATGTGTGTAAGTTGTAAATGAAATGTTTAATTTTTTAAGTGGTTTAGGTTGGGCGTGATAGAATCGTGGTGAAATGAATAAATATCTTACTTATAAACCATAAAAATCAATTTTTGGTTGATTTTAGATTTTATAGTCATAAAAAATAAGTTTATATTCATCTAGTGTCAAGGTGGTGAGTGTTGAGATACCAGTGAGGTTGGATGCATAGCAATATTACAACGTGATGAAAGTATTATTATTAATCTAGATTTTATCAACAGGTATATACTATTCTTAAAAGTAATAAGTAATAAGTAATAAGTAATAAGTAATAAGTAATAAGTAATCAATTAATTAAGGCGATTGGGGGTGGCAGTTTTTTGCTAAGGCGGCCCAATTCAAATGTTGCTTAATTGTGGCCGCTATGTATTTATGGGGTTGATATTAGTCGTCTAAGTAATAGGTTAATGTCGACACAATACGCACCTTTTTGATGTAAGGTGTATTACTGTCGCGATTTGAAATACTAAATTGCCCTTGACTTGCTTGTTTTATTTTACCGAGTGTAGAGTTGGAATCACTGGCAAATTTGCTGGCGACTTCTCTTGCATTTTGTGTGGCAGATTGAACCATCTCAGGTTTAACTTTATTCAGTTCGGTGAATAGGAACTCAGTACGACTGTTATAGTCTTCGCTTGAAATGGCAATGCCATCTTTGGCGAGTACTAGTATTTTCTGTTGGCTGTTGAGTAATAGATCAACCCGTTTAGTGTATAAAGAAATGCTCACTTTAGCCGTGTAGCGATATTTCACATTGGGATCGACGTAGCCTTGTGCTTGTCTGTCTTCAATGGAGGGCTGGGAAGTTGAGATCTCGTCAGCGGTGAAGCCTTGCTCGGTTAAGAAGCTAATGACCTTATCGGTTTTTTCCTGCACTGAAGCATATAAGGTGTTGAGATCATTATCAACCTCGGTAAACCGAATTGGTTGAATAGCAATCGTGGCTTTAACCTCTTTCTCTGCCAGTCCTTTGACCGTAACGGTGCGTTCCATGGATTTCATTTTAAGTAAGCTTTCGCCAATGTCCTTGGCTGAGAGCACGAATCCAAGACTTAATAAACCGCCTAATATCAAGGCGGCTAACGTATTACTTTTCAATACAGTATTCCATATCTAACGAGGGGGTAATGCTTGCATAATACGGCTTTTCAGGTCGTAAATCTATGGCGGTAAACCTTGCATGTTAGGGGACTTTATCGTTTATCTTCCAATGTAGTGACGATTTGAGTCGTTATCAAAGAAGGGGCAACAGACGAAAAACCGCACATCAGTGCGGCTTTAAACTAGTGCTATACAGATACTAATAACTTAGAATTGATAGTTATACTGCACTGAATAGTAGACGGCATCTGAGCGAGTCGATGCGGTTACATCACTTTTAAGAACATCACTTGCTTCAGTGACGTGCACATCTTCACCACGAACAAAGGCAATGCCCATATCTATGGTGGTTTGGCTACTCAGGTTATAACTTGCGCCGGCGGTATACCAGTTACGGTCTGAGTCAGGAATTGATAGTGAGCTAAGTTCGCCCACAACGCCTTGATCATGCATGTAACCTGCGCGTACTTTCCATTGCTCATTAATAGTGTAAGTGCCGCCGACACTGAATAACCAAGAGTCATCCCATTGATATTGCTTCAATGATGCGTTACCAGTAGCAGTTCCATTGGCGATTTGACCATCGCTAAGGGTGATTTCATCGAAATCGCCCCAAGTGGTGAGCTGAGCGGTGTAATGCAGTGCAAATGTGTCATTGAGTTGATGAAAACCGGCCACTTGGAAAATATCTGGCATCGGGATATTAATCTCATCATATGTAGTTTGTGTGTAGTTGACATGACCGGAGGCGCTAAATTCTGGGCTGAAGCGGTAACTCATGCCTAAACGGTTATCGGCGTTAAACTCATAAACGGTACCAATAATGCCACCAAATGCCACCCCATCGGCGTCAACATCGACTAAAGAAGTCGGTACCATGTTGCCATCAGGTGGGGATGGAAGATTGCCTTCACGGCTTAAGTTACCTTCACCATAAATGATATCAACGCCAGCACCTATGCTGAAATGCTCGTTAAAGCGGTAGGATAAACTTGCGTTGAAGTTCATGGTGACAATTTCAGTGTTACCGAGTAGATCAACCGGAGCGGGTAGAGATGCGCCATTAGGTAACTGGGGGTTGACATTGGCAAGACCCGTTAAGTCTGTGCCTGTGCCAAAGTTACTGAATCCTGCGACACCAAATGCCCAGCTGTCGTTAATCGGCTGGATGTAGTAAAAATTAGGGATGATCTTACTTTCTGCTGCGCCGTCTACGCTACCGTAGTTGGCTGTGCCAGCTATGCCAGTAACATCTGTGATGTTGACGTCAAGATCGGCATACGCAACGCCAACAGACAATGATTTTTTATCAAACATTGCCATTGCAGCTGGGTTACGTGACAGTACAGAAGCATTATCAGCGATAACGGCATCACCTGCAAATGCGCGGCCAATACCTGTTGCAGATTGGCTATTAAGTTGGAAGCCTGCTGCTAGAGCTTGAGAGCTAGCGAGTGTTACGGCTACAGCGAGTATTGTCTTGTTGAAGTATTTCATCATTCTTTCCTTTATTGGCGGTCTCACTTCTATCGAGTGCCAAATGGTGTTGGCTTGGGCTCAATGTGAGATCCACTTATTAGACCAGTGCATAGTAGGGGGGTTTTTGCTTGTAACAACTCCGACCAGTTGCACTTTTATGTTATTTTTTTGTTAATTTTCAATGTGTAAGAATATGTTGAATAGCGTCACGATATTAATTAATGTCTAGATTGCCTATGGATAGCTAAGTTAGGGCTTTGTATACATTGGGGTAGAAGTTAATAAATTGTAAATTAAGCTAGTTAAAATAAATACTGATTTAGGCATACAAATGTATGCCCAAATCATGTTAACCCGCTGAAAGGGTTATTTTTTAGGATTTAAAGTTTTGAAGTAAATACTCTAAACTGTTCTTTTATCACATCTGATGGTGCAGAAATTTTACTTACAACGACACCTGTTAGTGTTGCCAAAATAAAGCCTGGTAAGATTTCATAGAGATCAAAAATACCACCGGATAGCTGCTTCCAAATCACGACAGTAATCGCACCGATGAGTATGGTTGCGACGGCGCCATTGCGACTATAACCTTTCCAGAAAAGAGACAATAATACGACGGGACCAAATGCAGCGCCAAAACCTGCCCAAGCATAGCTCACTAAGCCAAGTACACTACTCTCAGGGTTGAGGGCCACGATGCCAGCGATAAGTGCAATGGCAATCACGCCGATACGGCCGACTAGCATCAGCTCCTTGCTGCTGGCTTCTGGTCGTAACCACTTTTTATAAAAGTCTTCAGTTATCACACTTGAACAGACTAACAGTTGAGAGTCGATCGTACTCATGATGGCAGAGAGAATGGCTGCAATGAGTAAGCCACCGATCCAAGGATTAAAGGCAGCGTGGGCTAATTGAATGAACACTGTTTCAGGGTTAGACAGTGGCTCACTGGCAAAATAGAGATGACCTGCTAAACCTGTTGCTAGAGCACCGATTAGTGCAACCAACATCCAGCTCATGGCTATACGGCGTGATACAGTAATATCCGATGCATGCTTAATTGCCATGAAGCGTGACAGTATGTGTGGCTGACCAAAATAGCCAAGTCCCCACGCTAATAACGATGCTAGGCCAATAACAGTGGTGTTTTCATTAAACAAAGAGAGCATGGCAGGATCAATGCTATCAAATCCGGCTTGAGTTTCAGGTTGAGTAAAAATAGCAACAGGCACGATAAGCAGAGCGATGAGCATTAAACAACCCTGGAAAAAATCGGTCCAACTGACGGCAAAAAAACCACCGACGAAGGTATAAGATACTATGATGGTTGAGCCAATGATGAGAGACAAGGTGTAGTCTAAGCCGAATACTTTTTCGAACAATATGGCACCACCGACCATGCCAGATGAGGCATAAAAAGTGAAAAATACTAAGATGGTAACGGCTGAGACAAGCTTAAGTAAGCCCTTGCTATCTTCAAAACGTTTTTCAAAGAAGTCAGGTAAAGTGAGCGCATTGTCGGCAAATTCTGTATAGATGCGTAAACGTTTGGCGACAAATAGCCAATTAAGCCAAGCACCGAATACCAGTCCAATTCCGATCCATGCTTCACCTAGGCCACCAAGATAAACCGCGCCAGGAAGACCCAATAATAACCAACCTGACATATCGGATGCACCGACACTTAACGCGGTAACAGCAGGCCCCATGCCTCTGCCACCTAAAATATAGTCATCAACAGAATCCGTGGCTTTATAAGCCCAAAGTCCTATTCCCATCATTAAGGCAAGGTAGCCAGTAAAGGTAATTAAGATTGGTAATTCAATATTCATGTGAGTGCCATTCGTTATTATTTTTAAAATGTGGCCGACATGCTAGCAGATGTAAGCGGTAAACCTCAATCTAGATATTAAAGGTAATGTCGCTCTTGTCTATGATGTAACCTATGGTGATAACATGTCACCATAGGTTGTTACTTCTAGCAAACATATCAGATGAATGTTTGACCTATTTCTTTTTTTGCAAAATTAATATCTTCACTCGTTTCACCCACAAGTAACATATAGGCGTTATCAGTGACAAAACCACTGCCTTTATATTGGTTATCGGCGAAGGCGGCTTCCAGTACCATACGATGTTCGATAGGGACAATGAATAGCGTGACCTTGCTATGCTCACCTTGCATCACAAGGTGTAGACTCTGAACGCCTTGAAAATCACACAAGGTGCTATAGTATACTTTGCCAGGTTGTTGAGTAAATTGGGCGTCTCCTAATGTGCCGAGGGAGGCCAGTTGCACGTTGACATCGGAAAAGTCCACATGATTATCGGCTTTCAACGCTTGGGTTTCATGGTAAACGTGTGCAAGTGCATGCTGCCCTAAATCAACTGGGGCCATTCTTAACAGTGTGAAACTTATTCCAGCAATAAATGCAACTGAAGCCACCAACGCAAGAGTAAATCCAGAACGTTTACGTTGGCTCTGATGTTGATGCAACTGTTGATTGAGTAATAATTTGGCAGCAAGATCTTCTGGCACACTGATGGTTAATGCACGTGCTAATTTGTTATCTAACTTTTTAAGATCCTTGACAAAGGCAGCCTGCTCTGGAGAATCATTCATTTCAGCTAAAAAGTCGGCATCTTGGCAGTTTGGGTCTTCGTAGGCTTGACGCCTAAATGTTAACTCATCCATTGGATTGGCCTCGTACTTTGGGTTGCTCTAATACGTCTTTTAGTTGGTTACGTGCTCGAAATAATCTTGTCATCACGGTATTGCGATTTAGCGACAAAATGTTTGCAATTTCTTCACCGTTAAAGCCGCCAATGATTTGTAATAGCAATGGCTCTCGGTACTCAAGTTCCAATGTCGCGATTTGTCGGCGGATCAGGTGTTGTTCAACCTGTTCTTCAGAGCTTGATGCAATATTATCTTCTAGTGTGTCTTGTTCGACATCAGAATAATCAAATTGTTTACGTTCAAAACGTCGTGCATTTTCGCGTCTTAAGATCGTGATAAGCCATGCTTTGGCTGCCTTATCATCTTTTAACGATTCAAGTGATCGCCACGCTCTTAAAAACGTTTCCTGAGTGATGTCCTCCGCAACATGTTTATCCCCGCATAGCCAATAGCCATATCTGAAGATATCTGCATGGAGTGCCTTGACAAGGCTATCGTATCGTCTTTGTTTAGTTACCATGTCTGAATGGACCGTGGTAACGGTTTTTTTATTTCGCGTGAAAGTAAACATGTTAGAATTTATGCCGTTTCAGGTAGCGATAACCATGCCCGTTAGCTTAACCTGATGAACATTAAGTGCAAGAGGTTAATGTGAAATTAGCCTCTTGCATTGGATATGAAGCTTAATTAGCGAGGATTGAGCTGTGCTAATGGGCTATGATTTTTTACTTTGGTCTTATCTGGCGCCGAACTCACAGCTGACAAAATGTTCTGATAGTCTACCTGGCTTTTGTTGCGACTAAATGCACTGACTTGCAGTTCACTGATGGCATTGTTAAGCGCGGTGGATAATTCAGCAATTTCATTTAAAGACATGGGCTTGTTGTATATTTCATTAAAATAAGTTTGCAGTGCAAAGAGGACTTTTCCTGCATCGTTTTCTTCACAAACAGCGATGAATATTTGTAATGCTGTGCTGGTTTTTTTAGATGATAACGCACGAGGTGAATTATCTTTTACTTTTGGATTAACGGAGGTTGTTTGATTTGCGGCTTTACGCCATAAAAATAGGGTGACTATCCATAAGGTTGCAAAAAGCAGGGTTGACCATGGCCAAAATTCACTTGTTGTTGACTTATTTGCATTGCCGTTCAGAGGTGATGGCTCATTTGTGACGCCTTGACTGTCAATCACGTTAATCGTTCGAGCAGGTAAGCTGGCAGTCTCTTGTTGCTTAGTATGAGGATTCCACCAAGGTATGTGGATCTCAGGTAAAATGTAAGTGCCCGCTGTAGTGGGGACGATGGCCAAGGTTTGTGTTAATTGTGACACCATTTGTTGATCGCGCAGAAAGGTTTTTCTCTGGGCTTTTTCTGGATAGCTTTTGAGTTCAGCAGGCACTTGAATAGTAAATTCAGGTAAACTGGTTTCATCTGTATTAGAGGCTAATAAGCTAATGGTACGGGTAATGGGGATCCCGACTTCATATTCTTGTGGCTCAGTAGGCCAATCTTCAGTGAGTGCAACGAGATCAGAGACGAGCCATTTTCCATGAGATTCATTAGGAATTGGGTTTATCAATATAATAGATTTTGGCGCTTTAGCTTGCATGGGTTTGCTTTCGTTAAATGAAAACATACTGCCACGTCTCGATGATTGTACCACTACATCGCCAGAGAAACTCGCACCATCAATGGTCAGCTCTCCTGGTTGATCGGCGATAATACTGTAGGTTCGTTCAATGACTCGATATCGTTTTCCTTTAAGCAATTCTGTTTTATCGGTATCTTCTCCAATTTGTTTTATTTGAGCACCGTCAAGAACTGGGGCGCTAAGGACGCCACGCTGCAAATCTACTGCTAAGTATAGTTTGACCTTATAAGTGATCATTTGGCCCACATAGGCTTCATCTGTTGACAGTTCGCCTCGAATGAAAAGGCTCTCCATTTGTTCAGGTTGATTTTCAGCTGTGGTAACCGTGAGCATAATAGGCGCTGAACTGACTCCGTCTATTGTCATCGCTGGGATCTGAATATTGCCAGAGTGGAGCGGGGATAGCATGACTTGCCAGATAGTTTTTTTACTCGTATTGAAGTTAATAATTTGAGTATTACGGCTGACACTAGTACGGCCAACAGCGAAGTCTTTTAGTAACCCTGAAGTATCTAATTTCCCAGTGTTGACATCATCGTCAGCAGTGATGGTCAGGACTAAATATTGTCCCTCGACAGCAGGGTTTCTGTCGACACTGGTCTCGAGATTGCTGAGAGCAAAACTTGGGAATGAGCCTGATAGCGTGATGATGGCTACAAGCATAATTTGTCGTATTAACACTGGCCTAATTCCTTTGAAATGAGACGAAGATGAATAACAAGCATAATATCCTGCTGGAATTGAATGAGTAATAACTTTTTAGGCATTACCATTGCTCCTGCTCCTTAGGGCTTAAGCCTTGCATGCGGCGTTTTTGGTATTCCAGCTGCATTTTGTTTCTCAGTAACACCTGAGGATCATCGACTAGGACTCGCATTGCGCGTTCCATTTCTGGTGGCAGATCTTCTTGTGTTGCAACCGCTTGTGCGGCCTGAGCTGGTTTATCTTTATTGTCAGGATTTTCATTTTGTTCTGCTTGTTCTGCTTGTTCTGCTTTCGTCATGTCTTTTGATGAGCGCTCTTGATCCTGTTCATTTTGCGCTGTTTTGGGATCATCAGCTGATGGGGTATTTTGAGGATCATTAGGCTCTGATTTATCCTGTTTCTGACTGGGATCGGCTTCCATTTTCGCATCATTATTGTTTTGTTGTGATGATTCTTTTTCAGATTGTTCTTTATTCTCTTGTTTTGACTCATTTTCTTGCTCTGATCCTTGTTGTTGATCAGATTGTTTGTCTTTACTTTGATCTTGTTCTGACTGCTTATCCTGATTATCTTGATTATCTTGATTATCTTGCTTATCTTGCTTATCTTGCTTATCTTGCTTATCTTGCTTATCTTGCTTATCTTGCTTATCTTGCTTATCTTGCTTTTGTTGATCGCTGTTATCATCCTGATCTGAATTTTTATCCTTATCGGGATCACTCTCAGAATTCTCTTGTTTCTGTTGAGCCAACTTATTGGCAAGCTCAAGATTCTCTTTAGCACCATTAAGATTTGAATCCAATTCGAGTGCACTGGCGTAGCGTTTTGCTGCCTCCTCAAACTCACCTTGTTGCATTAAGGTATTGGCTTGGTTATAAAGACCTTCTGGGCGGCTATCTTGTTCAAATAACGCTAGGGCTTGATCATATTCCCCTGCTTTGTAGTGCGCACTGGCTTGCCATTGAGGATCGGTGAATGTGGTTGATGCACGAGTATAATCTTGCGTTTGGTATGCTTGCATTCCCTGCTGATCTTGTGTTTTCCATAAGTCATCCCAAGGGGATGCTTGTACAGGGGAGGGCGATGAGATAGCACACACCAGTAGCGATGCGACTAAACCGTGCCTGAAACTGAGCAGTACAGGTAGCAGCAGTAATAATGCAATGTAGGGGCCCGCATCTTGCCAAATTTCCCCATTTAATTCAGTGGCCTTAGTATCCCCGCTTGCATCAAACCATTGAATCAATTGCGCTAAATCCGTTCCGTCAGTACGAAAGGGGATAAGTAAACCGTCGGTATCTTGCGTTAATTCATTGAGTAATGAGTAATTTGTTTTAGCCACAACCACCTGATTGGCATTATCACGCAGTAACTGACCATCGGGTAAACGTATTGGTGAGCCTTGTTCACTGCCTACAGCGAGTATTGATAAACGGTACTGGCTATCTTGAAGGACTTTTTTCGCTGCATTTATCTGGCTTGGGCTGACACCATCGGTCACTAAAATAATATCACCTCGAATATGGCCGCCTTGCATAAGTAGATTTTTACCTTGTGCTAATGCTAAGGGTAAGTTTGAGCCTCTAACGGGCATGATATCTGGTGAAAGAGTGGGCAATAAATTCAGTAAGGTGGCGCTGTCTCGTGTCAGTGGGCTGATGGTAAACGCGTCACCTGCATAGGCAATCAGTCCCGTTTCTCCTTCCTTTAGTGCTCCTATTAGATCGGTCGCTTTAAATTTTGCTTGGGTTAACCTATTGGGTGCTTGATCCGTGGCATACATAGACAACGACATGTCCATGATAATGACGCGACCTTGTGCAGCTTCATAGACAGGTAAAGATTGTTTGGTGATGGCAGGTCCTGACAGAGCCAGCACAGCAATCAACCAAGATACAGATAGATAAGCGAGATTACTGCGTTTAACGTGCTGGCTTTTCGATATCAAAAAGTGGGCTAAATGTGGCGAAATATAGCGACTCCAGGTAGAGTTTACTCGCTCTGTTTTCCAAATGAGCAGTAAAATGATCAGCAAAGGTAATAGCGCGAAAAACCATTCGGGGCGTAAGAAGTGCAACATGGTTATTTTTTCCCCCAGTGAATATTGACACGTTTCATCATCGGCAATTGAGTTAAGGCCATTAAGATGGTCACGAGTAGGGCAAGTGCCAATGGAAAGTAGAACAGTTCCGACTGTGGGCGATAGCTCACTTGATCACGGCTGATGGGTTCGAGTTTATCTATTTCTTGGTAGATCTGAGCTAACTCCTGTGAGTTTCTGGCTCGAAAATAGCGTCCACCAGTGGCATCAGCCAGTGACGTGAGCTGGTTTTCATCAAGATCCATTGAAGGATTGACGCGCTCTTTACCAAATATCGTTCGACGTTCCATCACATCGGCACCAACCCCAATGGAGTATATTTTAATGCCTCTTTTGGCAGCGATTTTTGCTGCCTGATCTGGGGACACAGAGCCCGAGTTATTTGAACCATCAGTTAACAAGATCAACACGCGGTTACTTTGTTCAATTTGATCAAAACGTTTTACACTAAGTGCGATGGCTTCCCCAATGGCGGTCTGCTTACCTACTAAGCCAATTTGTGCTTCTTGCAGAAATTGAGCAACCGAACGCCTATCTTGGGTTAAAGGGGCCTGAAGATAGGCATGGTCGGCAAATAATATCAATCCAAGCTTGTCCCCCTTACGCCGTTCGATAAATTCGCTGAGCACACTTTGAACCATAGTGAATCGATTGACAGCTTTGCCATCAAGCACCATATCTTCAATCTGCATGCTGCCAGAAAGATCGACAGCTACCATGAGATCGCGACCTTTACTCGGCAGTTCGATAGGCTCGCCCATCCACAGTGGACGTGTCACGGCAATAATCAATAATCCCCAGACTAACCAGTATGCTTTGCGTGATGCAGGGGCTTGTTTAATTTGTTGACTGCCATTTGTAGTGATACCAGGAAGAAGTAAATGGCCGCTGATCTCAATATCTTGTTGTTTTTTTCGAAATATTAGGGGTAAAGGTAACAACAAAAGTAACCATGCCCATGCGAATGTTAGCATTTAACTTCTTGCTCCTGCTGCTTTGCATATGTGGTTGAAGACAATGATTGACTTGCCTTAGAATTAAGAGGAAGCGCTTCTGTGAGCCAGCGTTTGGCTAAGTATTTCAATTGCTTCACTTCATGTAGCGTGAGGCCATTTCTTTGATAGCGTTTATCTAATAATTGATGCAGTGCGGGTGTCGAGTGTTTGACTTGGCTATCCATCCAGCCATACCAGGCTTGGCCCTCTAACCCCGCCACCAGATCTCGAGGAAGATAACTTATCGCTGCACGTTTAATTAAGGTATTTATCTCAACAGTGATATTAGCGTTGTTGATATCGAGAAAGTCGAGTTCTTTAATGGCTATGCGTTTTGCCGCAGCGCGTTTGTAGCGACGAGTGAGCCAGATGGTGGTAACAATGAAACTACTGAGTAGTATCAAGATGACTAGCCAGTAACCCATTGCTATCGGCCAGTTTTCGATAATCGCCGGAGTATGGATATCTTTTAATGCCTCAAGTGCAGGGTTAGCGTTGACTGTTTGCATTACCTCAAGGTTCCTATTTGATCGTGCAGTGTTTTACTTGCATCGAGCACACGAGTTCTGACATGCAGTTTTTGCATCATTTGGGTAAAATGATGTTGCGAATTGAGTTGGTTTTTTAGCCAAGCATCATAACCTTTTCTATTGAGAGTCATTTCTTTATTACCTTCTCTGACTGGCAGTTGAAATTGCTTAGGCAGAGACAGAGTACCTTGTCTTAATGGATCGGTAATAAGATAGGCGCCCATGTCGCAGTGACGCTTGAGATCTGACAAAGGGGCAAGACAGGCTTCATTGAAATTACTGCCGTCGCTGATTATCCATATTAAGGAGCCGGGTTTAGCAATACGCCTGAGTCGCTGGCAAGCTCGAAGTAAGTGTTCAGGCTCAGCTTGATATTCAGAGATTTGATTGAGTTGCTTCTTATGGAGCGCGGTGATCCCTGAGATCAGCTGCAAAATGCCCTGCTGACGACTTCTAGGTTTCAGCTCCAGATGCTCCATCTCAGTGGCGATTAAGGCGCCGAGTTTGTCACCATGTTGAATAGCACTCCAGCCTAACGTGGTCGCCAAGTGGGCAGCTTGCACTGATTGTAACAATAAACTGGAACCAAAATAGAGGCTGTGACTCAAGTCGAGCAGAATGAGCACAGGTCGCTCACGCTCCTCAACAAAGAGTTTAGTGTGGACTTTGCCAGTACGTGCAGTGACTCGCCAATCGATGGTTCGTACATCATCACCGGGTTGATAATGACGTACTTCTGCGAATTCCATGCCTCGGCCCTTGATCTGGCTGGCTCTATGGCCGGCCAAATTTGCACGCGCCTTAGAGCGTGTTTCAGGTAAGGCCTTAGCAATGCTTTGACAGGCTAACAGCTCTTTTTGTGTCAGGTTAACCCCATCAGAAAAAAGCGGCAGTGTAATATCGACCATTTAGGGTACCGCAACTTGAGAAAGTATATGATTAATCACATGATCACTGGTGATCCCTTCGGCTTGTGCCTGATAACTTAACAGCAGGCGGTGTCTTAACACGTTAGGGGCCACGGCTTGAATATCTTCAGGAGAGACAAAGTCGCGTTCATATAACCAAGCGCGAGCACGTGCGCAGCGTTCAAGCGCTAAGGTAGCACGTGGGCTGACACCATATTCGAGCCAAGAGGCTAATTCATCGCTAAATTTTTGAGGCTGACGAGTGGCCATGATAATGTCGACAATGTAATGTTCTAGCGGCTCGGCAAGGTAGAGCTCAAGTGATTCATTTCTCGCGACAAAAATATCTTTTTGAATGATGGGTGTCACGGTCGGAGCATCTTGCTTAAGTGCCTCTTTACGAGACATTCGCATGATTTCAAATTCGGTTTCAGCACTGGGGTAATCTAAATTTAGGTGCATTAAAAAACGATCTAATTGGGCTTCTGGAAGCGGATAAGTTCCTTCATTTTCGAGGGGGTTCTGAGTGGCCATCACCAAAAATAACTCGGGTAATTTGTAGCTGTTTTTCCCGACAGTGACCTGACCTTCACCCATTGCTTCGAGTAATGCTGATTGTACTTTTGCCGGTGCTCTGTTGATCTCATCGGCTAAAATTAAATTATGGAAAATAGGACCTGCCTCAAATTCAAAGCTTGAAGTTTGTGCACGATAAATATCGGTACCGGTGAGATCTGCCGGCAGTAGATCGGGAGTGAATTGCACGCGATGAAAATCCCCATCAACGCCATCACATAACGCTTTAATAGCACGTGTTTTTGCCAAGCCTGGTGGGCCTTCGACGAGTAAGTGTCCATCCGCTATGAGTGCTATTAGCAGGTTTTCGGTTAGGATCGGTTGCCCTAAGATGACTTTATTTAGGTATTCGCGTAATGCGTGGAATTGACTCAAAGGCATGATGCTACTCGTTTATTTTAGTTAATTTGTGTATTGGCCAACAACATAATAAAAACTCTGGCTGAGTTTGGCTAGTGCCAATTTGCCATTAAGTTTAAAAATTTATCATGATGGTATGGCTTAGTCGGTGTAACTGTCCATTATTTAATCACCCTTCACTGGCCATGAGTTGGCGTACTGTACAGTAAGCCACAGCAGCTTGAGGTTGCTTGAGTATAGACAGCGGAATTTAGTAGAAACTCCATTAAACATAATTAATATTTTTTTAGACAACATTTTCGCTAAAAAAACAAACATATGTTTAAAATTTTCTACTAAGCAGTTAGAATCAGATGATATTTTGATGGTCAGACCTGTTGTAAGCCGTTCTGGATATGACCATTAATAGCCACAGGGATATCATACCGTCGGCTGCTGTGACAGGGAGACGTAGAAAAGAGGGTGAAAAATGAGTGACAGACAACAGGTAACGAACGCCAAGGGCGATCGTATTGCAATCGTGACAGGCTTAAGAACGCCTTTTGCAAAACAAGCGACTGCATTTCACGGTGTATCAGCATTAGACATGGGCAAGATGGTTGTTAATGAATTACTTTCACGTTCTGAGTTAGATCCTAAAGAAATACAACAGCTTGTATATGGTCAGGTGGTCTTGATGCCTGCGGCGCCAAACATTGCTCGTGAGATCGTGTTAGGCACAGGCATGGACATTAGCACCGATGCTTATAGCGTCACGCGCGCCTGCGCCACGAGTTTTCAATCGACGGTCAATGTCGCTGAATCGATCATGACGGGTAACATTGAAATAGGCATTGCAGGTGGTGCTGATTCATCCTCTGTTTTACCGATTGGAGTATCAAAAAAATTGGCCCATGCCTTGGTGGATCTTAATAAGGCGCGTTCATTTGGTCAAAAACTAGCGATTTTCCGTCGGTTAGGTTTAAAAGATTTATTGCCTGTTCCTCCCGCAGTGGCTGAATTTTCCACTGGGTTGTCGATGGGGCAAACCGCAGAGCAGATGGCGAAAACTTACAATATTAGTCGAGCAGATCAAGATGCACTCGCCCACCGTTCACACTCACTTGCCGCCGAAACTTGGAATGCAGGTCACCTCACTCAAGAGGTGATGACAGCTCATGTTCCCCCTTATAAAAGTTTTATTGATCGTGATAACAATATTCGTGAAAATGCGTCGATTGAATCTTATGCCAAGCTCAGGCCTGCCTTTGATCGTAAACACGGCACAGTAACGGCGGCGACAAGTACGCCGCTGACTGATGGTGCATCTGCAGTGCTGTTGATGAGTGAAAGCCGTGCTAAGGCGTTGGGTTATGCCCCTATTGGTTACATAAAGAGCTATGCATTTAGTGCCATTGATGTGTGGGAAGACATGTTGATGGGGCCATCTTATGCAACACCATTGGCACTTAAGCGTGCAGGGATGGAGCTTGAAGATCTGACGTTGATCGAAATGCATGAAGCATTTGCGGCGCAAACATTAGCGAATATGCAGATGTTTGGCTCGAAAAAATTTGCCCAAGAAAAGCTCGGTCGTAAGCGAGCCATCGGTGAGATTGATATGAGTAAGTTTAACGTACTAGGTGGCTCGCTTGCTTATGGACATCCTTTTGCGGCAACCGGGACTCGATTGATAACTCAAGTGTGTAACGAGCTTAAACGTCGCGGCGGCGGTACAGGATTAACGACCGCGTGTGCAGCAGGTGGGTTAGGTGCGGCAATGATAGTTGAAGTGGAGTAAATGATAATGGATAAGACATTTAATTTAACGAGACGTGAAGACGGTATTGCTGTACTGGTGATGGATGTTCCCGGTGAAACAATGAATACACTACGTGCTGAATTCGGACCTGAAATCAGTCAAGTATTGGCCGACATTAAGGCTGATGATCAGATCAAAGGCTTAGTGCTTATTTCGGGGAAGCCCGATTCTTTTGTCGCGGGTGCTGATATTTCTATGCTAGATGCCTGTGCTACAGCTGCAGATGCAAAGCAATTATCCCAACAAGGACATGCTGTTTTCAATGAACTTGAATCATTGGCGATCCCAGTTATTGCTGCGATTAACGGTGCCTGTCTTGGGGGGGGATTAGAGTTAGCCTTAGCGTGTCATCAACGTGTGTGCAGCTTGCACCATAAAACCATGATGGGGGTGCCTGAAGTGCAACTTGGATTGCTCCCCGGTGGTGGTGGAACGCAAAGGCTACCTCGGCTTGTAGGGATCACCACCGCATTAGACATGATGTTGACAGGTAAACAGTTACGGCCTAAACAAGCACTTAAACTTGGCTTAGTCGACGACATAGTACCTGAAACTATCCTATTACAAACTGCAGTGGAAATGGCGCTTAAAGGGAAACGCTTACCTAAAAAAGCCAAATTATCATTGCTGAATCGTGTGCTTGAAAGCACAACGATGGGCCGAAATATTATTTTCGATCAGGCGGGTAAGCAAGTTTTGAAGAAAACTCAGGGCAACTATCCTGCGCCCGCTAATATTATCGATTGTGTGCGCCAAGGCATGAGTAAAGGGTTGGTGCAAGGGCTTGAACTTGAAGCAAGTCATTTTTCCTCTCTGGTGATGTCCAAAGAATCTGCAGCGTTAAGGCGTCTCTTTTTTGCAACCACAGAGATGAAAAAAGAAAGTGGTGCCGGTGATGCCAAGCCTCGCAGTGTCAAAAAGGCCATGGTTTTGGGCGGTGGTTTGATGGGCGGCGGCATTGCCTCGGTGACGACAACTAAAGCCAAGATCCCAGCAAGGGTTAAAGATATCAGCGAACAGGGATTAAGCAATGCACTGTCCTATGCTTATACGTTGCTGAATAAAGGCGTTAAGCGTCGTCATATGACGCCAGCTGTGAGGGATAATCTGATGTCGTTAATGACGACCACGACAGTGTATAACGGTGTTAAAGATGCTGATATCGTGATTGAAGCGGTATTTGAAGATTTAGCGTTGAAACATCAGATGGTGAAAGATGTGGAGCGTGAATGTGGTGAACATACCATTTTTGCATCGAATACTTCTTCATTGCCTATTTCTCAGATCGCAGAGGCCGCCAGTCGTCCTGAAAATGTGATTGGTTTACATTATTTTTCCCCTGTGGAAAAAATGCCACTGGTCGAAGTCATTGCCCATGCGAAAACCTCGGCAGAAACCATTGCGACAACCGTTGCTTTTGCGCGAAAACAAGGGAAAACGCCCATTGTTGTACAAGACGGTGCCGGTTTTTATGTCAATCGCATCTTAGCGTTATATATGAATGAAGCAGCGCAGATTCTGCTTGAAGGGCAAAGTGTTGCGTCTTTAGATAAAGCCTTAGTTAACTTTGGTTTCCCTGTAGGGCCTATGACATTGTTGGATGAAGTTGGTATCGATGTTGGCGCTAAAATTTCACCTATTTTAGAAAAAGAGCTTGGCGATCGCTTCAAGGCTCCTGCTGCATTTGATAAGTTACTTAACGACGATCGTAAGGGCCGTAAAAACAACAAAGGTTTTTATGTTTACGGCAGTAAGAGTAAGAAAAAGTTGAAGCAAGTCGATACCTCTGTTTACCAGGTTTTAGGTTTGTCAACGCCAGAAAATCGTGAGTTAAATGCAAGCCAGTTGACAGACATGTCACAACGCTGTGTGGTACAAATGCTCAATGAAGCAGTGCGCTGTTTGGATGAGGGGATCATTGCCTCTGCAAGAGATGGAGATATTGGGGCGATTTTCGGGATAGGCTTCCCACCATTTCTGGGTGGGCCATTTCATTATATTGACACATTAGGTGCTCAAACATTAGTGTCTTTGCTGGCAAGATACCGTGATCAATACGGCGATCGATTTACGCCGTGTGATCGATTAATAGCAATGGCAGAAAATGGCAATAAATTTTTTGAGTAGAATCGTTTATTGTTAAGATTTTACTCGATTAGATTACCGATTAATGATGCAGCAGTATGATGATGCTGCATCATTTTGCTTGTTAGAATATTTAGTGCTTTTTTTGACCCTTATCTTTGTGTAGAATCTATTCTCTGTTTAGAGAATAGACGGTATTTTTCATTTTCATTTTTTGATACAACAAGCGAATGCTTGCTTTGTTTATCTGTCGTAGATTGTTGTCAAAGGTCATAGATAAATGCTATTTTCAGTTTTCATTGCTTGTGTCCTCTTATCGGGCTTTGTGATGGGCAAGCTTGCGTTTGAAGCCGGATTAGGAGTGAAGCGGTGGGCGATTGTCGGCTTTATGTTAGGACCAATGGGTTATCCCTTGTTTAATGTACATAAACGATTTGCCATAAAACGGGCTGTGGGACAGTTTACAAGCACAATAACACTGTGATCTTTTGTTAATGGTGCACATTGAAAGAGTAAATGAACTGCGTAGAACACTTTAGTATTGTATTTTTCCAAATGACACTTTTCAATTAGCCAGTACTACCAATGCTAAATAGATGAGCTTTACTGAGTATCTTTGAAAATATTCAGATCAGTGATCATGTTTTCTGAGGTTAAAGGGGGAAGATTTTTGTGATGTTCACCTGTTGAGAATAGCACCAAGCGGTCGCGGTGCTTGTGACGCATTTTTTTCATCATGAGTTTAATTAAATCTTCACGAGTGAGCTTCTCTATCTCTGTAACAACAAGTTTTCGTTGATTAAAATCATAGTCCTTGTTTCCTATACTTGACCAATATCTTTGTCCACGGGTTGTTAAGTTGGGATCGTGTTCCATTATCTGATTCATTAAGCCTTGTTTAGTGAGTGTCCATTGCTCATGGGTTAATTGTAAGATGGTATAATTAAAGTCTGCGATAAATTCATCAATGGCTTCTAAGAGTTGTAAGGGGCCTGATAAGGGGGATTGGATATAAAAAATCATCCCAGGATATCGGTTTAAAGGAAAATAGCCAGTACCTAACATATAGCCGAGTTGCTTCTTTGTTCTTAATTCATGAAAGAAGGCTGATGACATTGAGTGATTTAATAAACTAAATATGGCCATCATGGCAGGGGTTGATGTGTCTGCTTGGTAGTAAACGATGATCCCGCTATCTTGGTGCTGTGCAGGGATCTGTCGCATTAAAGTCCCCTTGCCCGATAGGCTCACTAATTCTCTTTCTGCTCCTTGGCAGGGGGATGAGATAAGAGAGACAATGTTTTTAAGGTTCTTTGCCAATATGCTGGCTTCACTGGCTAGCCAATCTCCATATATCAATCCTTCAAGATGTGTTTCTTGGTAAAATTGACGAATATGATCGTGTAACTCATTTAAGGTAATTGTTGTGAGTTCATCTGCCATAGTGGATGGCTCGTAACTGCGTCTTTGCAGTGATACGGTGAGACCTGTAAATAGCTGTGAAATGGGTTTTGCCTGGGTGTGGTTGTACCAGGCTCTTAATAGTTGGCGTTTGATTAGAGTCAGCCTCTCTTGAGAGAAATATGGCGTTCTGGCTTTTTTGATTAACAGTGCTAGGAGTATTTTTTGTTTTCCCGAAAATCCAGTAAGGTGCAAAGTGATCCCGCCTTGATGGGGATAGATATTGTAACTTAATCCTGCTACTTCAGCTTGATAGGTGTGTTCAATAAGATGATCAAGTAACATCTCAACATATAAACGGGTGAGGGTGGCTTTTCTTGCTGAAGAGGCTGCTTCAATCGAATCTATAGAGAGATATATGTGTCCTTTTGGCAGATTAAATTCATCATCCTTTTGATGCCAAATACGGTAGCCATGGTGTTGAGAGATGATAATAGGCATGTTGGTTTGGCTTGATTGTGATCTAGCTATAGCATCTTTGATGATAAAAGGGTTTTTATTCGGCAAAGCTAATTCTGAGCGAATATTGACCTGTTTCCAACGTGTTAATTTATCCATTGGCAGCGCTTGTATTTGGTAAGGCGCATGGTACCAAGCCGTCTGACTATTGGTTTCAAGTTCTGCTGAAATGAGCTGAATACGCATATTTGATGGCGTCATGAGGTTTAACAGCTTCATGGTTTGAGGTACATGAAGGCCATCCATTTTATAATCACCTAATATCAAATCTTCGACGTCATAATGGTGCATATTAATACTGAGGTGGCTGGCAAGGTCGACAGGTTTAATGTGCTCTTGATATTTAAAGGCCAACTTGGAGAGATTAGCTTGCTCTTGGTAACGCCAATCTTGCATGGCTTGTGTTTTAATGAGTTCAATATATTCAAAAGCACAATCAATCACCGTATCTAGTGCTATGACTCCTTTATCTGTTAATTGAATGCTGATGTTGTAATCCTTAAAGTTATAACCATTGACTCCTCCCCCTGCAGATAGGTTAATGGCATAACCGTTGTTTTTGAGATATGAAAGCAAGCTGCCGTGGCCTTCGTAGCCGAGTAGGTGACTGATAAAAGTAAGGGGTTTATGTTTATAATAGGAATATATTTGAGGCAAAGAAAAGGTAATAGCCACCCGCTTTTGATCTTTCATCGGGATGATATTGATGTGAGTTTGCAGTTGTTCTACTTGGTAAATAGGCACGTCAGGGTATTTTTTTTGCCACTGCTTATCAATAATGGGACTGAAAAAGTGGGTGGCTAGATGTTCAAGATCTTTCAGTGGTGAGGGCGCGACTATGCAGAGCGTCATCACGTTGGCGCTATAGTGATGATGATAAAACCTGAGCAGTTCTTCTCTTAATATACCTTGATCTCCACTTAAGGTTTTCAGGTTACCGACAGAGAACTTTGAAAATGGGTGAGCAGGGTTAACGGTTTCTTTTTGAACTTGGTACGTTCTGCGAATATCATCTTTTAATTTTAGGCTAAATTCAGATTCAATGGCATGTCGCTCACGATCGACTAAATCTTTATGGAACAAAGGTGCGATAAAAAACTGACTAAACCTGTCGAGTGACTCTTCAATAAAGTGGGCATCTATACTAAAGAAAAAATTAGTGTATTCTGTCCCTGTCCAAGCATTGTTACTGCCACCGTGTTGATTAATAAAAGCATGGAATTCACCGGGCTCTGGGAATTTTTCGGTCCCTAGAAAAAGCATGTGTTCAAGAAAATGTGCCATACCTGGGCGTGAAATGGGATCGTCAAAATGACCAACGTTGATAGCCATAGACACTGCTGCTTGGCTTGCCGAGCTATCTTCAACCAATAACACCGACAAATTATTGTCTAATACAAGGTATTGATATTGACGATGATCATGTGGACTTTTAATTATTTCCTTAGCTCCGCTCAAATCGTTGACTCCGTTATGTCGATGTATTAACCCTTTAATAGTGACCAATAAAGGGGTGATGAGAGTGGGATTTTCTTGCATTGATATTATATAGTGGGTCTGTTCTGCGAGTTTGGCAAATATGACCACGTTTATTCGCGTAATTAATCCCTACATTTAGGTTTTTCCAGATAAGATTTCAGGCTACAATATGAGATATAAAGATAATAATAATCAATGGCGAGAGTGGTATGCAGTTATTTTTAATGCGTCATGGTGAAGCAAGTTACCTTGCTCATTCAGACAGAGAAAGAACACTGACTGACACGGGACGTTACCATTCGAGTGAGATGAGTCACTGGTTGGTTAACTCGGTGATGGCATTTGATTTAGTATTGGTAAGCCCTTACTTGCGGGCCCAGCAAAGCTGGCAAGAGGTGAGTCAACATTTTCCTGAGCCAAGAAAGTGGCTCGTGCTTGATGAACTTATACCATCAGGCGATCCACGCACCGCCGTCGATCTCACCCTCGCTTATGCTGAGCAATATAAGGCTGATAAGGTACTCGTCATCGCTCATATGCCATTACTGGGCTATATGGTGAGTGAATTAGTTTCAGGTATTGAGCCGCCCTTGTTTGCAACCTCTGGGGTATCTCTTATCGATAAACATGGTGAGCAGTGCAGTGTTGTGTGGCAGCATAGTCCACACTCAATCAGCTAATCTGCGCGATGGGGTGTTATCTTCGGTGGGGAAGTTCACCAATATCGATTAATACAAGTAAGGCTGCATCAGCTCCCCATTCTTTAGGGGCTTTATGAAAAGCCATGACATGAGGATGCTGAGCTAACCACATGGGGATGTGTTGTTTTAATATCCCGGTACCATGTCCGTGCATGATGCAGCAGCAATGAGACTGCTGCTTGATGCATGCTCTGATCAGCGCTGCTAACTCTAGTTTGGCTTCAGATTGGCGCATACCATGAAGATCTAACAACAGATCGGGCTGATAATCCCCCCTTCGTAGCCGTTTAATTTCGAAGCTGTCAACATCATCACGACGCCAACGCATAGGACCTTCACTGGGTAAGTTAGGTTGATAAGTATCGGAAAAATAGCTATCAGAATCGAGTTGTTGTTCTTTTTCTGCAAGTTGTTGCTTATCTTTTTGTGGCGTACCAAAATGATGTTTATTTTGCTTAAATGGCTTCATCCCTTCCGTTAACGTGGAAAATAAAGTGTTATCTAGGGGCTTTTTTTTCTTATTCATAAGGCTATTTGTTATATTTATCGTTAATAGTGTCAATTCTTCCTCTATTTTATTGAATCCGATGCCATATGAATAGAGTTCAGTTACAATGAAGCAGAATTATTATACTGGAGTGAGTTGTGGATAAGATTTTTGTGGATGAGGCCGTGACTGAATTACGCACCATCGGAGATATGTTACGTTGGAGTGTCAGTCGCTTTAACGACGCGAATATTTATTATGGCCACGGCACTGATAACGCGTGGGATGAAGCGATTGCATTGGTTTTTCATGCGTTGCATTTACCTGAAGAGATTGGCCAGCAAGTCATACTTTCAAATCTTACCAGCAGTGAAAAGCATAAAATTGTTGAGCTTATTGTTAGAAGAGTGAGGGAGCGTCTGCCTGTTCCCTATTTGACCAATAAAGCGATGTTTGCTGGGTTGGCGTTTTATGTCGATGAACGAGTACTTGTGCCGCGCTCACCGATTGCTGAGATGATAGCCACGCAATTTAGTCCTTGGTTATACAATAAATCAGTGCATCGCATATTGGATCTTTGCACCGGCAGTGCGTGTATTGCCATCGCTTGTGCATATGAGTTTGAGGATGCTGAAGTCGATGCTGTCGACATTAGTAGCGACGCGCTAGACGTGGCACAAATCAATATTGAAACATTAGGAGTGATGGACAGGGTTTTCCCTATTGAATCTAACCTTTTCTCCACAATACCTAAAGGGCCTCATTATGATCTGATTGTGTCTAATCCTCCTTATGTTGATGCCGAAGATATTGATGATATGCCTGCAGAATATCATCATGAGCCTGAAATTGGTTTAGCGTCGGGTCAAGATGGCTTAGCGCTAACGAAACGTATTTTAGCCAATGCTGCCGATTACCTTACCGAGGAGGGGGTTTTGGTGGTTGAGGTCGGTAATTCTATGCTCCACCTTATAGAACAATTCCCTGATGTTCCGTTTACTTGGGTTAGTTTTGAACATGGTGGGGACGGTGTGTTTGTCTTGACTCGTGGGCAGTTGCTTGAGCATGGATCTGTGTTTGCTATTCATAAAGATGGTCAATAATAGGCATTAAATAATACAGATGATGAAAGAGGCTAACGAATATGCTTGCTTCTTTTAATTCTGTTACTTAGCGCTCATATGGGCTAGTCTGAGTGAATACAGTTAATTTAGCGTTTTTTATAATAAGTTCAGAGGTAGATAAAGCGGATGTCGGGAAACAGTATTGGTCAAAATTTCGTGGTAACAACGTTTGGTGAAAGTCATGGAGTCGCCTTAGGCTGCATTATTGATGGATGTCCCCCAGGTCTTGAACTCAATGAAGCTGATATGCAACATGATTTAGATCGTCGACGCCCAGGGACTTCTCGTTATACTACGGCAAGGCGTGAGCCTGATGAAATTCGCGTATTATCTGGCATATTCGAAGGCAAAACCACAGGCACATCAATCGGCCTAATGATTGAAAATACTGATCAACGCAGTAAAGATTATTCCAATATTAAAGATGTATTTCGTCCCGGTCATGCAGATTACACTTACCAACAGAAATACGGTCTAAGAGACTATCGTGGCGGTGGACGCTCATCTGCTCGTGAAACAGCCATGCGAGTCGCTGCCGGTGCCGTTGCAAAAAAATATTTAAAGCAAGTTCATGGCATTGAAATTAATGGCTTTCTTTCTCAACTTGGGCCTATTAAGGCTGAGCATATAGATTTTACTCAGATAGAGCAAAATCCTTTTTTCTTTCCTGACGCATCAAAACTTGATGTACTTGATGAATACATGAGAGAGTTAAAAAAGAGTGGTGATTCCATTGGGGCTAAGGTCAGTGTGATAGCCTCTAACGTTCCTGTAGGGCTTGGTGAGCCGGTGTTCGATAGACTGGATGCGGAGATAGCCCATGCACTTATGGGGATCAATGCGGTAAAAGGGGTTGAGATTGGTGATGGTTTTGAGGTTGTCACTCAAAAAGGCTCTGAACATAGAGATCCGATGTCTCCTCAAGGGTTTGCGTCTAATCATGCTGGTGGCATTCTAGGAGGAATATCCTCAGGTCAGCCAATTGTAGCCCATATTGCGATGAAGCCAACATCGAGTATTAGTATTGCAGGTGAAAGTATCACAGCTCAAGGTGAGTCAGCAGAGGTTATCACCAAAGGCCGTCACGATCCTTGTGTTGGGATCCGTGCAGTGCCTATTGCGGAGGCCATGTTAGCAATAGTCCTTATGGATCATCTGTTAAGGCATAGAGCGCAGAATATGGATGTGCATAGTCAAACTCCGATGATAGGCATGCGGTAGTTTTATTGGTTATCGACTGACGTTAACAATAAAAATTTTAAAAGGCGCATTAAGCGCCTTTTTATTATTATTGTTTACGGTGAATAATATTTAAAAGTATCTTACTGTTTGGCTTACTTGGCGTTAATATAGCGCCATTGTTATGTTGTGGTATTGTTTTATGAAGTTAACCTCTCCAGCGAGTATACAACTGCGTTGGATTAGCGCCTGTTATTTTTTCTTTTTTGCCATTTTAGGTGTGATGGTGCCATATCTTGGTGTTTTCTTTGAAAATCGAGGCTTTAATCCTCAAGAAATAGGTTTTTTGTTAGCCATATTAATGGCGACTCGGATCATCGCCCCTAATATCTGGGCTATGGTTGCAGATAGAACAGGCATGAGAGCTCAGTTGGTTAAATGGGGCGCCGCTGCGGCTGCCATTAGCTACCTGACTTTCTTTTATAATGGCAGTTTTACCTATTTAGCCATGAGTTTGATGGTGTATACCTTTTTCTGGAATGCTATTTTAGCCCAGCTAGAGGTGATAACGCTGGAAACATTAGGTGAAAACACGTCACGTTATGGTGCCATTAGAAGTTTTGGTAGTCTTGGTTATTTGGTATTTGTCGTGGGGGTTGGTTTTGCGATAAGTGTCTGGGGAACTGAAATCCTGCCTTATGTCGGCATGGTGCTGTTTATTGGTTTATTGTTAAGCGCCTTGCCTTTGCCGTCACAGCGAGTGGTGATTAAGCACGCTACTCAGAAGTCACCACTGGTATTAAATAAAGCCTTATTCTGGTTCTTAATCTCAGCCATTTTATTGCAGATGAGTGCGGGACCTTTTTATGGTTTTTTTGTTTTGTACCTTAAACAGTCGGGTTATAGTGAAGCGATTGCAGGTATTTATGTGGCGCTGGGTGTGTTAGCTGAGATTATTATGTTTATGCTAGCACCGCGTCTATTAGGCCGTTATGGGGTTAACTGGCTCTTGGTTATCAGCCTAGGTTTTACCGCTGTACGCTGGTGGTTGATGGCTTACTTTGTTGATAACTTTATGTTGTTGGGAATTAGCCAGTTACTCCATGCCTTTACGTTTGGGTTAGTGCATGCCGCTTCGATTCAGTTTGTGCATCGTCATTTTGATATTCATCATAGGAGCAAAGGGCAAGCGCTCTATGCCAGTCTTAGTTTTGGTGTTGGAGGGGCTCTAGGCACTTGGCTTTGCGGCGTGATTTGGGGAAATGGCTCTGGTGCATCAATGGCATGGATTGCGGCGAGTGTTTGTGCATTCATGTCTATGGTCGCGGTATTTTTTATCCCTCATGAGTCCAGATTAAGCCACGACTCTATTGATTAATTGAATAAGGATCCGCAATGACAATTCGTTTTCGTTTAGGTTTGCTCATCAATCCTCTTGCAGGATTAGGCGGCAGTGTTGCGCTAAAAGGCAGCGACGGTGTCGCTGATGAAGCGATCGCTAAAGGTGCACAACCTAAGTCACATTTGCGTATGAAACAGGCTCTTGAGGTGATAAGACCTTATCGTCATGAGATTGAAATCATGACTGCTTCAGGTCTTATGGGCGAGTCATTAGCATTAGAAATGGGCTTTGATGTGCGAGTGGTGCATCATGTTAATCAAGAGACCGGCGCAGTAGACACTCAAGCTGTGGTTAAAAAACTTTTAGATGAAACCTTAGATTTACTGTTGTTTGCTGGGGGGGATGGTACTGCGCGCGACATTTATCATGTTGCAGGCGATACATTGCCAGTACTTGGTGTCCCTGCGGGGGTGAAAATCCATTCAGGGGTATATGGGATAACTCCTCATGCTGCTGGAACCGTGGTTAAAATGCTACTTGAAGGTGAGCTAGTGAGCTTGATGAATGCTGACGTGATGGACATTGATGAAGTCGCCTTTAGACAAGGAACCGTTAAGGCTCGCCGATATGGAGAGATGCAAGTGCCTGCTGAGCCGAGATTTATTCAATCGGTAAAAATGGGGGGCGTTGAAGTCGATGAGCTTGTATTGCTTGATATTGCAGCAGAAGTGCTCGATAACATGGATGATGAGCTCTATATTATGGGATCCGGAACCACCGTTGCAGCTGTGATGGATGAATTGCAATTGGACAATACTTTATTAGGTGTTGATTTAGTACAGAATAGGGAGCTAATAGCCGCTGATTTAAGCGCCCAGCAATTGCTTGAACAGACCTTAGATCAATCGGTAAAATTAGTGATCACTTTGATTGGTGGACAAGGGCACATTTTAGGCCGAGGAAATCAGCAACTGTCCAGTGAGTTAATAAAACGGGTCGGAAAAGACAATATTATTATCTTGGCGACCAAAACTAAGCTAAAAGCACTTGAAGGACGGCCATTAATTGTGGATAGTGGCGATCCTGAATTAGACCGAGACTTATGCGGTTATTATCGAGTGATCACCGGTTTTCATGATCATGTGATGTACCAAGTCGCTAATCCTGATTTAATGTGAATGATCTCGAAGCCAATCGAAATAATGTTTGCAGCTTGCTGCGGAAGAAAATAGTGGAGTTATTATGTTAGAGCAGTATGAAACCGCCTTGTATGAATGGATAGACGATATCGTTGCCAAAGGGAATGAAGATGCCCTGTTTGCCAGTGGTTATCTACAAGGACATTTTGCTGTGGCCATTTCACAACTTGAAATTGAAACGGAACAAAACTTTTCAGCCTTAAATGAAAAAATGCATGTATGTATGACATTAGCTAAACAAGAACTGGCAGATGCAGATTATGCACTTGTTGATTCGGCATGGAAACAGCTTAGTGACAGATTAGCCCCGTGAGTGTGGAAGGTGAACATGTGGTTCAGATAGGACTTGTTAATCCCAAAAGTCCTACTAATGTGGGTGGGATCATGCGCGCTGCAGGTTGCTATCAGGCAGATGCCGTTTTTTATACGGGGAAACGGTATGCATTAGCGGTCAGTAAGGGGAATGCTCAGTACAATACTGATACTAAAAGAGCAGGGCATATTATCCCGCTGCAATCTGTTGATAGTTTGCTTTTGGCTAAAGCCGATGGCGTGAAACTCGTGTGCGTGGATCTTGTGGTTGGTGCGATCCCTCTGCCTGAGTTTGTTCACCCAGATAAAGTCCTATATGTATTTGGCCCGGAAGATGGCACCATAGATCAAGAGATCATAGACAGTGCTGATGCTGTGGTCTATGTACCCACTATAGGGTGTATGAATTTGGCAGCATCAGTCAATGTACTACTTTACGATAGACTCGTTAAGTCAGGTTGTCATCATGGCAATGATGAATTGATTAAGCGCAGTCGCGATACTAACAATCGGGTGAGAGTGAAGCCTTAACGATGCAAAATCCAGTCACTTCTCAAGATGCGAGAGATTGTGTTTTGGAGCGGTTTTCATATAGCCTCAAAAGCATAAAAACCAGCTAACAAATGTTGCTGGTTTTTTTGTCGCCTTGATTGAAAAATTAATCTAAACGGCATTGAATTAAATCATGCCCATTAAGCCTGCATTCAAGGTCTACCCAACGAGTATTAAACTGAGCGAGTGAGTTATCAGATGAGGGGTAATTCCATAAACTATTATTACTTACAGGTCCTTCTAGACTAATATGGATAGCTTTAGTTTCACGCTCAATGTCTTTAATTAACCAATGAGCTGGGTTGGTATTGCTGGCTTTGACTTCAATGCCTTCAATTTCTACCCACAAATTGTTAAGGGCTGACTCAGTTAGGCCATCATCGAAGTGAGTTGCGGCATCTATGATAAATTCAATGCCATTGATGGTGACAATGCCGTCGTTAGTTTCAGCTAAACCTTGCACAGAAAACTCCTTAATTTGATCAACCGGTGTTTCTGGTTGTTTATTTTCAAATTCAATGCTTTTTGCAATTAAGCCCTCGTTACTCTGTATCATGTCGACATCAACTAAGTTTCCATTTTTTAAATCAGTGTGAGTGCCATCTTCATATGTTGTTTGATTGGTTACCTGCACTTTAGTTCGATTGTCAATTTCAAAATACGTCTGTTCAGCGTTCACCCACGTAATCGTTCCTTCAGCTTCAACGCCAGCGAAATCAATATCATTTTCAACATCGATTTCGAGAGCGGTGAGTATATCCTGATTATAGTGTCCGTAAACTTCTACCCATTGGCCATTGCTGAGTATATCGCCGTCTTCGATAATCGCATTGGTGTATTCAACTTGCATTGAACCAATGGTAAACTTACCTATTGCGGTGTCTAATGCTGAAATACGGCCTTCTATTTCTGAATAAGATAATGCAGGTGAAGCGTTTACAGAGGATACTGACCAGAGTCCATCAGTTTGCTGTCGGGCTGAAATCATAACCCAGCTTCCAACCTCGATATCGCTGTTTAACTCTAAGTATGTAAAAGTTGTGCCATTAACCACGAGGTTATTGCCTTGTATTTGAGAGACTACGCCTGTAATAGCGGGGTCGAGTTCAATCTCAGTGGCTTTATCTTGTTGTGTCTCAACTTTGACTTGAGTACCGGGTGTGAGATCTGCGAGTGCAAGCGTGTTGTTTTCATAGTAAATCGGTGTTCCTGCTGTTTGCAGAGTATAACCATTGACTGTTATGGTTTGATTCGCTGGTGATACGGCGCCAACCGTTCCCCATATTTTAGTCGGTGTTGCAGATACTTCAGGAACGTTAGCTGCAGGGGCGTTATCGCTGCTCCCCCCGCCACAACCGACAACGAAGGTGGCGAGAATGCTTGCTAATAATAGATTTTTTGTATTTAAAGATTTCATGGTTGTCGTGCCTTAATGAATGAGGTTAAAGATATGCTGAGCATGGTATCGAGATAGGTGTGAAGAGATCGTGAAGGAGAACATGAATTTAATGAAAGTGTTAATTGTCGAAGATAATCATAATGTCTCAGAAACAATTGCTGATTATTTGGAACTCGAAGGGGTCGTGATAGATTGTGCTTATCATGGAGAAAGTGCGATTAAGTTAGTCAGTGATAATTATTATGATGTGATCATTATGGATATCATGATGCCTAAGCTTGACGGTATCTCAACCGTGAAGAAATTAAGACAGGAGTTGTTTTGTCCGACGCCCATTTTATTTCTCACTGCTAAAGATCATCTTGATGATAAAGTTGCGGCATTTAACGCGGGCGGAGATGACTATTTACTGAAGCCATTTGCCATGCAGGAATTGAGTTTACGTTTACATGCATTAAGTAACCGTGGTCCTAGACGAGATGTCGGACTGCTGAGTTATGCCGATATTGTGATTGACACGAGTACTGATAAAGTGAGTCGCGAAGGGTTAGCCATCAAATTGAGTCGAACTCAGTTTAAGATCCTCTCATTATTGCTTAAAAATGCACCTACCATTGTCTCTAGGAAAGAAATTACCCAAGTACTTTGGGGCGACGAGTCACCTGACAGTGACTCACTGAGAAGTCACGTGTATGGATTAAGAACCGCTCTCGATAGAGGATTTACCGAATCACGTTTGGAAACCTTACATGGGCAAGGCTACAGGATAAAAGCCTAGCAGCAAGTGAATTATTAATGATGAGAGTAAAATGCATAACAACCCTGCCGTAGATCACAGTCATTTCCCCAGCTTTTATTGGAGACTCCGCTGGAGCTTCGGTTTGATGACCTTGTGTATTTTTAGTTTGTTTTGGTCACTTATTTATTTTGCTGAAGATAGACTTGAGATACTCAGTTTACATCATTGGCTTGATACTGAAGCGAGCCAATATGCTAGAGACTTTAATGAGTTTGGTTTTGCAGCACCATTGCCTAATATTGTCGAGTTTAGAAGTTATTGGAGTGAAGAGGCACTGCCTAATTGGCTGTTAAATTACACCAAAATGGGCTTTTATGAGCATTTAATCGGCACTGAAGACAAACATTTTATTGTTAGTAAGCATCCTTCAGGAAAAGGATTAATGTATATTGTTTTTCAAGATGATGCGGATGATTATTTAGACAGTTATGAAGCGGATCTACACTACTTAACGCTATTTTTGGGGGGAGCGATGACGTTAGCCATGCTAGTTTATGGACTTTACGTTGTGCGAACCTTGTCGCAGCCTTTGGCTAAAATTCTACAAAAAGTGGGTAGAATGCCACTGGATAATGAATTGTTTGATGTCGAAACTCAGTTTCGCGAGACCCGTGAGATAGAAAGCTCTCTGCTTGAAAGTAAAATTAATATTAGTAATTTCTTTATACGAGAAAAGGAGTTTAGCCGGTTTGCTTCACACGAACTGCGTACACCTATCATGGTTATAAAAGGGTCCACTGAGTTGCTACAAAAAATCCCCGACCTCCCCCATATAGCCACCAAGGCGATAGCACGGTTAGAGCGCGCCAGTGATGAGATGGCGTTGCTGACAGACACTTTTTTATTACTGGGAAGGGGATCGGTTGAGCAGAGGCATATGGCAAGTTATTCATTGGAGAGTTTATTGTCAAAACAGATAGGTAAGTTGGCGATATTATTTGCTAAAAATGATGCCAGCTATCGACTTAGAGTGAGAGGGCCAAGTCTGGTTTATGCACCCGCAAGCTTTGTCACTGTGATCATCGATAATTTGATTAAGAATGCCTTTAGTTACAGCGTGGGTGATATTGATATCAGTATAACAGATACCGAGTTAACTATCAGTAATTGCCATGATGGTCATGAACTGTATAATGAAGGCTATGGCTGTGGATTAGTGATCGTTGAGCGTATATGTGAGCGGATGGATTGGATTTTCGAACACCATAATACCTCTGACCATTATGTTGCGATTGTTAATTTTTCTAAAAACGTTTAATTGATTAACTCGCCTTGCTGCTTATACAGTAAAGCGAGTTAACGAGAGTGTAACTACAGGGCTTTACCTTTTATCAATTTACGCATCCACATGCGGTTAGGGTTAAGCATTTCCAGTGTGGGGCCGTCAAGTGGTATTATCTCACCGCAAAGTTGGGCGGCTAAGGCTTCTGCTGCTAAAGGACCTGATGTGATCCCACGTGAGCCTAGTCCGCCCAATACATATAACCCTTGATGGATGGGTGCCGGTGTTTCCTGCCAGTATTTGATACTTTCTTTTGTGTGTTGATGCTCTTGATAATGCACTAAAATATCATCAATATCTGGTGTGCATCCCATCATAGGTGCATGATCTCGCGTGACCATTCTTACGCCGATGCGGGCGTGGTTATCGCTGATATCCACATCTTCTGTCCAGGCTTTGTGTGCATAGCTTTGTGTCACTTTCTGTAAATTTTCCAATTGCTCGTTTGGGCAATAATCAAGGTGCTGAGGATTTTTAACATAACTGGCACCAGTACAGTGGAAGCCATTATGCTGTGGCGTGAAGTAGCCATGGGAGCAAAGTACCGTGTTGAGTTTTAGAAGTGAATCTTGAGTGGGGATATGGCTCACTTGTCCCCTAAATCCTGTGATGGCGAGCTGCTCACTTTGCTTAAATTGTGTAAGCCCTGGCCCATTAGCCAGCACTAGAGTGTTGAATGGGCCAAATGTGATCTCTTGGTGGCTATTGCTATCTATTTTATAAATATACCACTGATCTACAACCCGCTCTATTCGAACTATTTGGCAGGTAAACTCTGCTGTGACGTCGCTAAGTTGGGTGGCTTTATCGAAAGCGGCTTGCGTAAACTCATGAGGGTTTATCCACCCTCCAAGCGGATAATATATTCCCGCTTTATCGATATCAATACCAGCAACCTTACTGGAATCCTCGCTGCTGATGGCACTGGCTATCTGTTCATTCCATGTTTGTGAGGTAATGATCTTATTCAGTCTGGTACTACTGCGTTCATCAAACCCTGTTTGAAGTACACCGCAGAAGTCATAGTTGATAGTAAATCCGTCATCAACCAATGATTGAAGCCGACGGCGACTGAATAAGTAGCCTTGTTGAAAATAATGGCTTAGATGACCGTTATCTGGTGTCAAAAGGGGGTATATCGCTCCTTGTTTATTGCCAGAAGCTTGTTGCGCGAGTGTGCTGTCACTGCAAAAAAGATGGATTTTTTGCCGTCGTTGGGCAAGGGAAAGTGTCAGGTGGGCACTGGCTAAGCCTCCTCCAATGATCGCAATAGTATCGGCACCAGTACTGTGATTTATCATGGCAGGGTTAAGAGGATTGTATTGTGTTTTTTGACGATGGGCTTGTCGTAATGCTTTTCTTTCTTGTGCGAGGACTTGACTATCAATGGTACTTAAGGTCGTCGGTGAATAGGCCTCAGTATAGGAAACTGAGTTTGATGACTTAACGAAAAAAGCGAAGCCTGTTTTTCTGGCAAGATCCGAGAGTGTGTCATTAACACTGTGATGTAAGCTGTATATTTGAGCGTTATCTTGGCTTAACCTTGCCATTTGCCATAATATTGCTTCGTTTAACGCCTGCACGTTTAGGGTAACAGTCCAAAAATCGATGAGGGCATTTGAGTTTGATGGACAGTGTATTTGTTTAAGGCAGTGTAAGGGTTCTCCAAGGTAGAGATCGAGTATGAACTTGCCGTCATCAAAGATAAATCGTTGGCAACCTGATATAGCCACAGGGTTAGCTTGTAATAGTGCAGTGATAAAATGCGCATCATTTGAGTCTTGTGTGGTAAGTGCGCCTAGTTGCGTGATGAACCGTGTTAATGCACTCATATCAGATTCAAAGATTTTTATATTGACAGACATAGGGTTTATGTCTAGTTTCAAACATTGTTTAAATGCGAGTAATTGTTGTGGATCGCCCAGACCAAACTGTCCACACACCCAATTTTGCTTAAGAGGCCAGTTAATGACTAAATGGTTTAAAAATAAGTCTGCACAATCATTTTTATGGTTCATTTGGGTATTTTTCTCACATTCTTGAAGCAATGAATTTACTCTTCGTCTGATATTAGGCATTATTTTACCTATGTTTATTGAAAGCTGACCACTTTATTGTGCTAAAAGCGATATTATAGCCACAGTGAATGGGTTCTAAGTGTACTTAAATGTACAAAATGGATAGTAAATAATGAAAAGAGTCGTGATCACCGGACTTGGCATAGTCTCAAGTATTGGTAACAACAAGCAAGAAGTCACTGAGTCACTAAAAGCTGGCCGTAGTGGCATTACTCACTCAGATCAATTTGAAGAGATGAAGCTTCGCAGCCATGTTTGGGGCGATATCAAATTAGATCCTAAAGATTATATTGATCGTAAAGCATTACGTTTTATGGGCAATGCTGCTGCTTATGCATATATCGCGATGGCTGAAGCCATTGAAGATGCTGGGTTAACCGAAGCACAGTATTCAGATCCACGTGTTGGGATAATTGCAGGTACAGGCGGTGCTTCGTCGGCAAATCAAGTTGCTGCTGCAGATATTTTGCGTGAAAAAGGTGTTAAACGTGTTGGGCCGTATATCGTTCCTCGTATTATGTCGAGTACCTCGAGTGCTTGCCTAGCGACACCGTTTAAAATTAAAGGGATGAATTATTCAATTAGTTCAGCTTGCGCGACCAGCGCTCACTGTATTGGCCATGCGGCTGAGCTTATTCAAATGGGTAAGCAAGATATGGTGTTTGCGGGCGGTTCTGAAGAGGTTGATTGGACATTAACAATGGGCTTTGATGCGATGGGCGCGCTGTCTACTAAGTACAATGACACGCCAGAGAAAGCATCTCGTACCTATGATGCCGATCGTGATGGCTTTGTTATCTCAGGTGGTGGCGGTATCGTGGTCGTTGAAGAGCTGGAGCATGCGCTGGCCCGTGGGGCAAAGATTTATGCTGAAATCATTGGTTATGGCGCATCTTCAGATGGCTATGATATGGTGGCTCCATCAGGTGAAGGTGCGGTACGTTGCATGCAGATGGCCCTTGCTGATGTGGATACCCCAATTGATTACATCAACACTCATGGGACATCAACGCCTGTTGGTGACATGCGTGAGCTTGAGGCATTACGTGAAACCTTCGGCGAAAATTTGCCAGCGATAGCATCAACTAAGTCTTTGACGGGCCATGCACTTGGCGCAGCGGGGGCTCATGAAGCGATTTACAGCTTAATTATGATGGAAGAAAGCTTTATTGCACCTAGTATCAACATTGATAACTTAGATGAGAAAGCTGAAGGCATGCCAGTTGTGACGCAATACCGTGATGCTGATCTTAATACTGTTATGAGCAATAGTTTTGGTTTTGGTGGTACGAATGCGACTTTAGTTATGCGTAAGTATCAGTAATTTGTTATGTATAGATACACCTAGCACGTGATGTTTATGTGTATCCTACGATGACCCAAACCATCTCAAGATGCAGGATCCTGCATCTTGAGATGCAAAAAAGTTCAAGGGCGCTAATTGCTCCCGTATTAACGACATTTCCCATGTCAGTTCATAACATGGGAAATGCCGTGTTTATTGATAATCGATGTTTTTAAATGACTATCAATACGCCAATACGCCAATACGCCAATACGCCAATACGTCAATGAGACAATACGACTTGATTTCGTCCTCCATTTTTTGCTTGATATAATGCCACATCCGCTCTACTGATGAGATCTGTGCTCAATTCTCCAGATTGATACTCGGCAACGCCTATGCTTACTTTCACATTAATTTGATGTTCGTCCTCCTTTATTTGATTTTGAGCGATTGCTTGCCGGATCTGCTCGGCTATTTCTACCGCATGATTAATGCCAAGATTCGGTAGTAAGATTAAAAACTCTTCTCCTCCCCAACGACAGACCAAATCATGGCTTCTTATTTGCGATTGGATGACATAAGCCACCGACTTAATCACCAAATCCCCAATGCAATGGCCATAGGTGTCATTCACATTTTTAAAATGATCGATATCGAGTAAAATGATCGATATTGCTGCTTTTGAACGCTTTGTTTCGTTAATAGCTTGAAGAAAATGTTCATCAAATATCTGACGGTTGGCTGTCCCTGTTAACTTATCCGTTGTTGCCATCACTTCGAGTTTTCGTTGATAACGGCCTAGGGTCAGGTTAGCAATGATTAATATCAAGACGATAACCAAAAAACTAATCATTAAATTTCCCCAGAGGGTATTGAGTAGTTTTTTTTCATCCTGAGTTTCCTCTTGTTCGACCATAAGGTACCATTTGAATTCTGGGACTAATCTACTGTTAAGATAGACCTTTTTGTTATCACGAATATAATTAATGGATGCACTGGCGTTCGTGAGTATACGGGTTGCAAATTCAGCTAATGCTGGAGAGCTTTGTAATGTCGTGCCTCCTTTATACTGTTGCCCATGTAAAGCAATGTTTCCTTCTCGATCGACAAAATACACATGACGATTATGTTTTTTTTGATATGATTCAATGAGTTTGACCACTTTCTCAACGGCCAAGCCCACGCCAGTTACTCCAATTAGCTGTCGATTAAAATCAAAAACTTTATGGTTAACATAAACAACGGTTTGACTCCTATCTGCAGAATTTAAATCTATGTTTATTTCATAAGATTCAGAATCTGGCAGCCCAGTCACATGAAAATACCAAGCATCGTTAGGATCAGATCTTTGAATCTGCTTTAAGATCCCTGTGGAATGGTAATAGACTTTACTTTTTTCGGAAATGAAAAAACTGGTTATGGTTTCGTATCTATCTTGAATTTCTCGTAAATAGCGCACCATTTGATCAGGTTCCTTTTCCATGTTGATAACCCAATCACGTACAAAAGTATCATGTGCCATTAAGGATGAAATAAAAATAGGTTTGAGTAGATCTTGCTGAATTTCTGAATAAATATTATCACTGGTTAAGGGTAAAGCGTTTTCTTCAATTTGCTTACTGAGCGAATTATGTGCGACTTGATAACTGATCACACTGGTGACAATAAATGCACTTAACAAGAGAATAAATAAGATCAAAATAAATTTTTTCTTATCATTGCCAATAATATTACTCATACTTGCTCACCCAGTTCATTGCATCGCATTAAGTATCGTTACCAGAATTAAGCGTAGTACATTAGACATCTAGAAAAACAGTCTTTATATATAGAGCAGTGAGACATTCGACAGGTTTTATATAAGATATTGATTTTTATAGTGGGTCGTTAATACATTAAACGGGCCACTCTGATCCAGAGTGGCCCGTTGGTGAGTCAATAAACACAATAAAATACCAGTCTATCTGTTGTTTTTAGTATTGATATCGTTATTTTTTGACACTATTTTCTGTAAAACGGGCTGTTAAGGTCACATTAGAATAACCAGAGTAAGCATCAATCATAATATAATAGCGGCCTTCTTGAGGGGTATCCACAGCGCAGGTTTCCTGGCTATTGGATTTATAAGGTCGGCATTCATAATTACTCTTAGTCGGTTTTTCACCTGCTTTGAGGTACATATCGGCATCTTGTCGCCATGCTCCTCCAGCCATTTGGACGACTAAATTAGTAGCATTAGCTGGCACATCGATAAAGTAATAGTTTTGTGAACCTTTGTCCGCGTTTAAATCAGAGACAGTGACGTTATTGAATAGCTCTTTATCATCATCAGGTGTGTCATCTCCACAAGTGGCATCCACTCCAACTTGAGTAAAAGCGTTGATCACATCGTCACTTGAATACCCTGCATCATCAGTAGCCTGCTTTACACCACAAGCTGCATTATCGTAATCACTGGTTCGAGTCCAATAGAGTTGGTTTGCACGAACCATTACTTCAAATGCTTTACGGGTGTCCCAGCCCTCGGAGGTTGCAAGTAGATAAAAGGCTTTGTTGAACACGCCACTAGAGTGATGCACATCTATACCAGAATAATAATCACTGGCGTGGCCAATAGAGCGACCATCTAATGTGGGATCGGCAAAATAACGTAATGCACCGTCACTTTTGAAAATTTGGCCACCGACCAACCAATCATTTTCATCAAGAAAAAAGAACTCTGCAGCTTCTCCCGCCATATCTGAAAAAGCCTCATTTATGCCTCCAGATTGATTGCGGTATTCCAGTCCTGAGTTTTGCTCGGTAAAGCCATGGCTTACTTCATGGGCGGACACATCCAAACTCACTAATGGGTAAAAACGACTGCCACCGTCGCCAAACGTCATGGCAGAGCCATCCCAAAAGGCATTTTCATAATTTGTTGAATAGTGAACTCTCATGGTCAATTTAAATGAAAGCGGCGCCGTATCGTACCAGTCGTTATACATATCGAAAACAACCCCACCAAAGGCGTGAGCGTCATTTAAGGGACTGTAAGAACCATTGATTTCTTTCACTGTGTTACGTGGGCAGGTGTAACTAAAAGGTGTACTGCCTCTTGTGCCACCGTTTAGATTAACGGTTTTGACATTGGTATTGCTCATGGTACACGTGTCGCCAGACTGCTCGACATCAAGGAACCCCCTATCTTGGCCATATTCATATTTACCGGTTTTTTCGTTACCACCAGGGCCTGTACCGATGAGAGCATGATTAAGTCCTTCCCATTGGCTGATGATTTCACCACTGTTGGCATCGATGAGGGCAAATGGACGACTGGGTTGCTTACCTGCGCTGAAAAATGAAACTTGATAGACTAATCGAGTTTCATCTTGATGATGATAAATAAAGAGCTTGCTTTGCTTATTTTCAATTGTTGTGGCCAATTGACTTTGATCAATCAGAGTTTGGACCGCTTTTTGAGGACTGAGCTTAGCATTAACGACGGCAATATCTTGGGCTATATTTGTTAATATTTTCCCAGAGTGTGCCTGTACGGTTCCCTGTTTTGTCACAGTTGCCACGACCGAGCTATCATAAACAGGAACGCCTTTATAGAGTTGTTGAAAGCGTGCTTTGTGATCACCGTCAGCCGTTTTTACTCTAAGGAGCTCTTTCATCTGCATATTGTTAGTCAGGTGCAGTTGTTGTTTAAGGGAAGCGGAGGGTAACATATTAGTTTTTATTGTTTTGTCAGTATTGATACGTTGAATATCTTGCCATTGCGCGGCATTAATATTGACACTAAACCCGACGGCGAGAGCAATGGGAGCAAGCTTAAATAATTTATTCATTTAATACATTCCTTTGATTTAAATCTATGTTAAATATTGATTTTTCAGCTACCTTAGAAACCTTGAGATGGCTGTAAATACATTTTTGAACGAAGCCAAATAATTGTAGACATCCGATTTATGACTTGGGGTGAATTAATTATTTTGCAAGAAAAATTCTAATGCAATGTTCATGCGGACAACCTTGTTTTTTTTTGTTTTATGTGGCTATTACCATGTTAAATAAAAAAATTTAATTTTATTTATTGAGTGTTTTGTGAGTGGGGGATATAAAATATTTCATGAAAATTTTAATGTCAGAGTCTATCGTCTATTGTCTATCAACCAATAAGCTAACACGTGGCTGAATATAGCGATTATGTTTGTAACTAGCTGATATTAATTGAGTCGATTTATGTCTCAATGTAATGGAGTGATAGATTAATGGATTGAAACAGATGATTGTCGAAACGCACAGTGTACTCGTTGCTGTGATGTGTCCATACGCGCTAGTGACGGCAAAATGCACAATGTTGCATATCGAAGACTTAAGATGTTAACGCCATTAATCATATTTTGGCGAGTAATGCTATTTCACCCTATACTATATTTATTAAAAATGTCATTAAAATAATGAAAAATAAGTAAATATGGATTATTTATAGGAAATGGGAGCGATTAGTATTGGGTATTTTTATCATTAAAGATATGTTGAGTTTTAATCACGTTATCTGGGTGTCAATGGCCTTATTTTTTAATGTTGGTGGGCTAGCGGCCAAAGAGGTCAACATAACCATAGGCTCATTTCTCCCCCCTTATGTCATTTCATCTGAAGACTCAGGTATAGAGGTTGATATCATAAGAAGTGCTTTTAAGGCTGTGGGCCACACTGTGAGTTTTAATTATGTCCCTACAGGTCGGTTACTGTATTTTGTGAAAAATAATCCTTTCGATGGTGTGGTAGAAAACAGCAGTTATGACATGAGCAAAGAACTTGGGGGGGCGACGTATACAAGCAACACCATCATTAGCCTTCAAAATGTTGTTATTGCTTTGAAAAAAAAGCAACTGATCATAAATGAGGTAGAAGATTTATCGACATTAAAGATTATTGCTTTCCAACATGCCAGTAAATACTTAGGGCAAGATTTTCTGTCTGTTATCCACAATAATCCAGAATACAAGGAACACGCTCACCAGCATCTGCAAATTAGACAGCTTTATGCTAATAAGGTAGATGCTGTGATTACAGATAAACGTATTTTCATGTATTGGCGTAAGCTGGCGTATAATAAGGGACAATTATTGGAAGAAAGCATTACAGAGTCATTAATTATTTATCCTTTGTTTATCCCATCAGCAAGAAACTTAAAAACGTTAGATAAAAAAATTAATGATGACTTTAATACAGGTTTAGATGAAATTAAGCAAAATGGTACCTACCAAGCCATTTTAGATAAATATAAAGATGGTAATTTATGAGCTCATGGTCTTATCGATGCTGTTTATTTATTGATACCATGACTTGATTGGCGTTGCTTGTGTGTGATCCGGCTGGAAGAAAATCAGCACTATCACACACATCACAGTTTATTGTATGGTTATGATCTTGACACTGATTTGCTTTCTTTTTGCAGTGCCATTTTTTGGGGTGCTTGGACGTTACCACCAAATGCTGGTCGTTTAATGTATTGACCCGCCCCTTTTATGGTCCTGAGTTCTCCTTGAGTCCACACCAGTTTACCGCGGCTTAATGTGTGCACAGCGATCCCTTTAACGGTTCTGCCTTCAAAGATATTAAAGTCAATATTTTGATGATGGGTGTTAGCTGAAATGGTTCTACTGCCATTGGGATCCCAAATCACAATATCTGCATCAGCTCCCACAGTGATCGCGCCTTTTCGTGGGTATATATTGAATATTTTGGCGGCGTTGGTGGAGGTTACCGCGACAAATTCATTTTCTGTTAATCTGCCGCTATTAACCCCAGAATCCCAAATAACCGACATTCTGTCTTCTATGCCCGCAGTCCCATTAGGGATCAAACTGAAGTCATCCTTACCAGCGGCTTTTTGGGGGGCACAAAAGCAACAGTGATCAGTGGCTGTTGTGTGTAGGTTTCCAGATTGTAATCCTTGCCAAAGTAATTCTTGGTGTTTTTTGGGGCGAAAGGGTGGGCTCATCACATGCGCTGCTGCAAATGCCCAGTCAGGGTGTTGATAAACAGAATCATCAATTTCCAAATGACCTGCGAGGACTTCACCGTAAACACGTTGCCCTTCGTTTCTTGCTCTAGTGATGGCTTGTAATGATTCGGCGCAAGAGACATGAACTACATAAATAGGCACATTCAATGCTTGTGCGATTCTGATCGCCCGATTTGATGCTTCTCCTTCGACTTCAACTGGGCGAGATAATGGATGCCCTTCAGGGCCTGAAATTCCTTGTGCTAAAATTTTCTTTTGCAGATGGTAAACTAAATCACCGTTCTCTGCGTGCACTGTCGGCATCGCCCCTAAGTCAAGACAGCGAGCGAAACTGTTCACTAACGTCTCGTCTTCAGCCATGATGGCATTTTTATAGGCCATAAAATGTTTAAAACTATTAACGCCATGATCTCTCACTAATTTTCCCATGTCGTCACTGACAGATTGATCCCACCATGTGATCGCCACATGGAAACTATAATCGGTCGCTGATTTTCGTGCCCACTCCATCCATTGTTCGTAGGCTTGCATTAAAGGTTGATTAACTGAGGGGATCACAAAATCAATAATAGAGGTTGTGCCTCCCGCAGCCCCTGCACTGGTACCGCTAAAAAAATCTTCACTGGCGACGGTCCCCATAAAAGGAAGTTGCATATGGGTATGAGGGTCAATGCCACCGGGCATCACCAGTAAATCTCCAGCATCGATGACTTCACACCCACAGGGAACATTTAAGTGGTGACCAATCAATTTAATGATCCCTTCTTCGCAATATACGTCCGCTTGATAACTGCGGTCGGCGGTAACAATGGTGCCACCTCTAATTAATATTGACATGTGCATTTTTCCTATTATGAATGAAGTTACAATAAATGTTATGTGATATTTTTAGGATTGACTTCTCTTAGAAAGGTATCCAGTACTAAGTTTGGGCAGGCTCCTTTGCGTAAGACCAATTGATATTCTGTGGTGAAATGGAGTTGTTGTGGGCATATGGCTCTCATCTCTTTGGACGTGACCCATCGCTGGGCATAATGGGTGGGTAAATAGCCAATAAAACACCCCGTTAATATTAAAAAAGCCACACCTTCACGATCCGTAGCGGTTGCTGTGGTATTTAATTTTTGATAATGCTCCTTGGTTTGGGCTAATTGTGCATAAGCTGGTGCGACAGCGTCACATTGATAGAGTAATTGTGCTGTAATGTCATCGTCATTCATGTCAAACAGCAGATGCTCATGATTGCAATATAATAATGATTTTTCATCATAAAGTGGTTGATATTCAAGGCCTGGTAATGGTCGTAATTGAGGTATTACACCGACATTGAGCCCGCCATCAAGTACATTTCTTTCGATGTCATTTGGAGGGATCATGCGGATCTGAATCTTTATTTGAGGTCCTTGTTGCTTTAGTTTTTGCAATGCTTTTGTGATTTGCATGTGCTTGAGTGTGACGAGGTTATCTGTAATACCAATGCTGAGCTCACCTTTGAGTTCATGGTGTATAGCGTTAACTTGAGTTCTGAATGTTTCGAGTGAGGTCATTAATTGTAAACTTGCCTCGTATACGAGTCGGCCTTCATTGGTCAGTGAAAAGCCGGCACGGCCTCGCTGACATAAACGCAACCCCAATCTTTCTTCTAGATCAGACATACTGATACTGATAGCTGAGCAACTGATGTTCAATTCAACTTCTGCTGCGGCAAACCCACCACAATTTACGACTGTGCGAAATACGCGTAATAAACGAATGTCAAAATTTGAAAGTTGACTGATAATTTTCTGTTCTTGTCCCATGTATTTAGTTAATCATTTACTTAAGTTAATTTTCAATATGCTAGATTTAACAATATAGAAACAAATTGCAAACTATTTCTCACTTACATTCGTCATTATTACATTGATTAAATAACCGGAAATTAAGTATGCAAAGCATAGTTGGAGCAAAAATGTCATTGCCTGCATGGTGTTCAACGCCAGTAGCGAAGGGGGCTCAGGTGATGTTTAGGTTTAAACCGTTACTTGAAGAGGATAGCGATGAAATTTGCTCTTTGTTCACCTCTGAGCATGGCAAAGTGATCAGTGATACTGTTGGTGAGCTGGCTCGGAGTATTGAAAATGCAGGATATGCTTGTGGTGCCGTTAGGTTCAATACTCGGCGAAAAGTCATTACGCAAAAGTGGCCTGCTTCGAGGTTCGCACTCAATACGCAATTTTCTTTTGAGTATCACTAACACACTTAATCTATTTGTCATAAAAGGTTAGGTGCTGAATTTATTATTTAAAAGGAAACCACATGAGCATCCATCAATGTATTGAATCACCGCGATTATCTGATGCAGAAATAATCGCTAATTTTACAGATATTTCCCCGCCATTGACTAAAAAACAAGTCTTGGTTGAGAGTGAACGATGTCTTTTTTGTTACGATGCGCCCTGTATAAAGGCGTGCCCGACAGGGATTGATATTCCATTGTTTATTCGTAAAATTAATACGGGTAATCTCCATGGTGCTGGTAAGGAAGTATTATCAGCTAATATTTTAGGGGGCACTTGTGCCCGAGTTTGCCCTACGGAGACGTTATGCGAAGACGTGTGTGTGCGTAATAGCAAAGAACATGCGCCCGTTGCTATTGGTTTGCTGCAACGTTATGCCGTTGAGCAACTAGATCCGCAACGTGATTATCCTTTCTCAAGAGCACCTGATACAGGCAAACATATTGCTGTTGTCGGTGCTGGGCCTGCGGGTCTTGCCTGTGCCCATCGACTTGCCCGTGAAGGACACCAAATTACCATCTACGAAAGCACCAGTAAAACCGGTGGTTTAAATGAATACGGCATCGCAGTTTATAAATTGGTAGATAACTATGCCCAGCAAGAAGTTGATTTCGTATTACAGATCGGAGGTATCACCATTCAATATGATACTGCATTAGGTAAGCAAATCAGTCTTAAAGCATTACGAATGCAATATGACTCTGTGTTTCTTGGCATTGGTATGGGCAGTACGAATGCCTTAAATATTCCCGGCGAAGAGTATCCAGGTGTTGAAGATGCGGTAGAGTATATTTATCAGTTACGCCAAACACAGAGCATGGGAAATTTACCGGTAGGTCGACAGGTATTAGTGATTGGTGGCGGCATGACAGCCATTGATATCGCAGTGCAGAGTAAAAAATTAGGGGCTGAAGAAGTCACGATTGTTTATCGGCGCGATATGGATTCAATGGGGGCATCTGATCATGAAAAAGATCTGGCTTATAGGCATGGGGTCCGTTTTATTTGTCACGCACAACCGCTAGAAATCATAGGTGATAATAAGGGGATCACCAGCATGAGCTTTACCCTCACAGGTGATCATCAGCACCAAAATGTCAGTCAACAAAAGGAGATCATTACTCTGCCATGCGATGTGGTATTTAAAGCAATAGGCCAGAAATTTGATAAGACTTCACTGGCGAATGAGTTCGATGATATGCCTACTCTTTGTCAACGAGGACGCCTTGCCGTTGATCATCACTTTAAGACATCACTTGATGATGTCTATGCAGGTGGTGATTGTATAAATGGCAAGGATTTAGTCGTTGAAGCGGTTGATCACGGTAATAAAGCTGCCTTAGCAATACATCAAAAATTACAGGGTGAAAGGAGTTGAATATGGCAGATTTATCATGCGAATTCATTGGTATAAAATCCATTAATCCATTTTGGTTAGCTTCAGCACCGCCGACAGATAAGGCGTATAACGTCATACGTGCGTTTGAAGCTGGCTGGGGTGGGGTGGTATGGAAAACATTGGGGCAAGATCCCGCACCAATCAACGTGTCTTCTCGTTATGGCGTGCATTATGGTCAAAAACGTGAGGTGTTGGGGCTCAATAATATTGAACTTATTACCGATAGATCATTACAAATTAACTTAGATGAAATTACTCAAGTTAAAAAAGACTGGCCAGATAGGGTCATCATAGTGTCATTAATGGTGCCTTGTGAGGAAGAGGCTTGGCAACATATCTTACCTTTGGTTGAAGCCACAGGTGCTGATGGGATTGAACTCAATTTTGGCTGTCCTCATGGTATGCCTGAGCGCGGTATGGGAGCGGCTGTTGGCCAAATACCCGCCTACGTTGAAATGGTGACTCGTTGGTGTAAGCAATACTACTCAAAACCAGTGATTGTTAAATTGACGCCTAATATTACGGATATCCTCAAGCCAGCAGAAGGCGCAATGGTGGGAGGTGCAGACGCGGTAAGTTTGATTAATACGATCAACTCAATCACCTCTGTTAACCTTGATACCATGTCGCCAGAGCCGAGTGTCGACGGTAAAAGTACTCATGGTGGCTATTGCGGCCCAGCGGTTAAACCCATCGCATTAAGTATGGTCTCTGAAATTGCACGCAATAAAGCAACACATCAACTACCGATCTCAGGGATTGGTGGAGTGTCAAATTGGCGAGATGCAGCGGAGTTTATTAGTTTAGGAGCCAGTAATGTGCAGGTGTGTACTGCAGCTATGTTGTTTGGATTTAAGATTATCACTGAGCTGTGTGATGGATTGAGCAACTGGATGGAAGAAAAGGGGTATCGAAATATTGCAGAATTTCGTGGCGCAGCCATAAAAAACACCACGGATTGGAAACACTTGAATATGAATTATAAGCGGGTCGCTTATATCGAACAAGATAACTGCATTCAATGTGGACGCTGCTTTGCTGCCTGTGAGGATACCTCACACCAAGCAATTTTAAAACTCGATGGGATCCATAATACCTATTCTGTGATTGATGAGGATTGTGTTGGCTGTAATTTATGTCAGATCACCTGTCCAGAGCCAGATGCGATTGTGATGCGAGATATCGATACCGGTGAGCCACATTTAAGTTGGTTACATCACCCTGCAAATCCATTTCGCGAAGAGAAGGGTAAGGAAAATATGTACGACGACAATATTGAACCATCCAGAAAACGACATGGAGAAACGACATGCCAAGAAACGTGATAAGTGGCCTAATTCAATGCCATAATCCCATTAATGATGAATCAGTATCAGTGAAAGAGATTCAACAAGCGGCCTTAGAGCACCATCTCCCCTTCATCGAAGAGGCGGGCAGAAAAGGGGTGCAAATTTTATGTTTACAGGAAATATTTAACGGTCCCTACTTTTGCCCATCTCAAGATGCACGTTGGTATGATGCCGCTGAGCCTGTCCCTGGGCCGACGACACAGTTGATGGCAGAATACGCGAAAAAATATGAGATGGTGATGGTCGTTCCTGTCTATGAATATGTTCAACCTGGTGTGTATTATAATACTGCCGCAGTGATCGATGCAGATGGTACTTATCTTGGAAAGTATCGTAAAAAACAAATTCCGCACACCAATGGTTTTTGGGAGAAGTTTTTCTTTAAACCAGGTGATAATGCATGGCCAGTATTTCAAACTCGTTACGCAAAAATAGGTGTGTACATCTGTTATGACAGACACTTTCCTGAGGGGGCACGTATTTTAGGGTTAAATGGGGCTGAAATTGTCTATAACCCTTCGGCTACTGTTGCTGGTTTATCACAACATTTATGGAAATTGGAGCAGCCAGCGCATGCTGTTGCCAATGGATATTTTATGGGCTGCATTAATCGAGTCGGTACAGAAGAGCCTTGGAATATAGGTAAATTCTACGGCAGTAGTTACCACGTTAATCCACGCGGTGAAATCATCGATATTGCATCTGAGGATAATGATGAGCTACTGATATCGACATTGGATTTAGATATGCTGGATGAGGTGAGAACAGTATGGCATTTTTATCGAGATAGACGCCCTGAAACCTATGAAAAACTTACCGAAATATAACCGATAATGTTGCTTATCAAGGCGTTTTTTTGACCTTGATAAGCAAGCTCAATAGTCAATTGGGCTTCACCACCACCGCTTTGAGCGTTAAATTTTCACTCGATATTTAGTGAGTTTATTTTAAGAATTCCTCAACAATTTTTTTGACCTCACCGCTGTCTTTCATTTGGCTTAACACGGCATTGTATTGTTGTTTGAAGTCATCTTTAAAAGCAAATTTGCTACCGTCTGTTACAAACCCTAAATACCCTTGCTCTGCTGAAATGACTAGCGCTTTAGATACGCCAGTGCCACTGTATTTGCCACTTTTTTGTAATTGCTTAAGTTCCCATTCAATTGATAGACCATCATTTAAATAACAATCAATGCGACCACTGATTAATTTTTGGAGATTTTTTGATGTCCCTTTAACTTCCTTTAATGTGATTTTTCCTGCTTTTACAGCACTTAAAAAAGCTTCTCCTCCAGGGGAAAAACCCGCATTATTACCAATACTTAGTCCATAATAATCTTCAGGCCATTTAGCCCGTTTTTCTTGGGTTATTTTATCACTGCAAAAAAGGCTCAATTCTTCATCTAAAATGGCCGTTTCGTATTCCATGTAAGGTCGTTCTGTTGGCCGATTGTAAGGTGGGTAAAGAGCAAACATCTTTCCCTTTTCGATTTCAGCCAAGCCACGTTTCCAAGGGGTATTTTTTATGACGATATTATAATCAGGCATCTTCTTCGCTACACTTTGAAGGATCATGGTGTAGATCCCTGTCATTTCGCCATTTTCTGCGTATGAATAGGGAGGATAATCATCATCACCATAAATGGTGACCTTAGTTTGTGCCGAAATGGAGCTAGAAAAAAATATTAATCCACTTAACAAGATAACTTTATTCATGAACTATCGCCTCTTTTCACATAGATAAAAAATTTTAGTTACCTGATTATAGTTAGTATTTCGAGGTTATGAGATTTTATGTACATTTACATTGAAGCATTATTATGTATTCGTTTTTAGGTATCAATATTCTATGCCACAGTGTTTTAGCCAAACACCGACAGCATATGTCTAAAAGCTCAGTGGTGAGTGTGCATAGTCTACATCCAACGTAAGCGATATTATTTAATAAGTTAAATAATATCGCTTAGCACAATCCTTATGTAATGAATGTTAATCTGGTGCGATTTCTGGGTGTTTGTATGCAGCTCGGTATTTATCAACCCACATTGATGTTGCCCCACAAATGGCGACGGGCATGACAATAAAATTAATGATGGGGATCATCGAAAATAACGTGACTGCAGCCCCGAAGCTGAAACTGGTTCCCCTGGTTTGGTTAAGGGCAAATTTCATATCACTGAATGCGACTTTATGATTATCAAATGGATAGTCACAATATTGGATCGCCATCATCCACGCACTGAATAGAAACCAGATAATGGGTGCAAAAGTTTGACCGATAAAAGGGATCCAGAATAAAATGAGGCAAATAATAGCTCGTGGTAGGTAATATTTTAGTTTGATCCATTCTCGTCCTAACACCCGTGGCAGGTCTTTGATTAGATCGACAGTCGTCCCGCTATTAAGTGATTGCCCTGTTAGGTGTTGTTCGACCTTTTCTGCTAGCAACCCATTAAAAGGGGCTGCTAGCCAGTTCATCACCGAACTAAACAAAAATGAGAGCACCACAAGTAAAGTGAGCACGGCCAGTGGCCATAACAGGAAATTTAACCAACTTAGATAATCAGGCAGTTGAGCTGATATCCAGTTAAACATTATGTCGAGTTGGCCTATGGCGAAGTAGATCACGCTTGAAAATAGCATGAGATTTATCATTAATGGGATAAAAACGAAACTTCTTAACCCTTTCGTTTTAATGAGACTAAATCCCTCGAGAAAATAGTTTACGCCACTTTTTTGGGGTCTTTCAGCTGTTTGATTCATAAATTAGACACGACTATTGAATTGAAAAAGGCTTAACTGGATTGTGTGCCAATGACTGGATGATCACAAGCGATATACTTAAATGGAGAATAAAAACGTTACAAAATACAGCTTGCTTGGTAAAGTAGTTGCTAGTAAATCCACTCTAAATAAGCTCTGTTTCGCTAATCGACCCATATTCGTGATTAGCTAAAAAATGACCTAACTGACCCCATGAGACTCAAACAGATAAAACTTGCTGGATTTAAATCGTTTGTTGATCCAACTAAAATCCCATTTCTTCATCCTTTAACGGCTGTCATAGGCCCAAATGGCTGTGGAAAATCCAATATTATTGATGCCGTACGTTGGGTATTAGGTGAAAGTTCTGCCAAGCATTTACGTGGTGATTCGATGGCGGATGTTATTTTTAACGGCTCTACCGCGAGGCGGCCTGTTTCGGTGGCCAATGTTGAACTATTATTTGAAAATCAAGATGGACGTTTATCGGGCGAATATGCCAGCTATCAGGAGATTGCAGTCAAACGTCAAGTTAGTCGTGATGGCGACTCTGGTTATTTTCTAAACGGTCAAAAATGTCGTCGTAAAGACATTACCGATCTCTTTATGGGGACAGGGCTTGGACCTCGCAGTTACGGGATTATTGAGCAAGGTACCATCTCCAGACTTATCGAATCAAAACCTCAGGAACTTCGGGTGTTTATCGAAGAGGCAGCGGGGATCTCAAGGTATAAAGAGCGCCGACGTGAAACCGAAACTCGCATTCGGCATACGCGTGAAAATTTAGAACGACTGGGTGATATTCGCAGTGAGTTGGGGCGTCAGTTGGATAAACTGGCAGAACAAGCGTCCAGTGCTAAGCAGTATCGAGCGTTAAAGCAATCTGAGCGCCAGCTTGATGCTGAGCTCTGCGTGAGTCGTTATGTTGAATTAAGTCTGCAGGTAGAAAAATTAACCCGCGAGATTAATCTGCTTGACGTTAATTTAGCTGAACTGTTGGCACAACAACAAAGCACAGAGTTAATGTTAACTCAGCTTAAAGTGAAATTGGTTGAATTTGACGGACAAGAACAAAATAAAGTAGAAGACTTTTATGCTTGTGGTACTCAGATCACCAAACTTGAACAAGATCTGAAGTATAGGCAGCAGCAAGATGCGTATATTGATAAACGTATCGAAGATATGGTGATGAAAATCACCGAGCAGGGAGAGTTGCTCACAGCCGATCAAGCATTAACGGCAAATTTTTCGATTGAACTTGCTAATAAATTACCCGTTTTTGATACGCTAACAGAGCAAGTTAACCATGTGCTTAATCAGCTTGCTGAGCAGGAAACACAAGGGCAACAACTTGTTAGTGATGTGAATGCCCATAAAGAACAGGTCGCTGCTTATCGACTTGCTCAGGAAATAAGCAGAGGCGAGTTAAGTCATCATCAATCAATGTTACAGCATAAGACTCAGCAGAGTACTAAGGTGAAACAACAGTTTGATGAACTATCAAATCACAGTGCTAACCACATTAAACAGTCGCAATTAGATGAACTTGAACGGCTTACACAGGCGTCGGTAAGCCGACAAGAGATCATCGATGAGTTGAATGAAAAGCATCATGGTGTCAATCAAGTTCAAGCAAGGTTAACAGTGAAACAGGAAGCTTTACGTCAATCTTTAGCCGAAGAGCGTGGTCGTCTTTCTTTGGTTTGCAGACTTTTGCCTGATGACAGCGAAATAGAGGGCAAAGCATTATGGCAGTTACTTGATGTTCAACCTGGTTGGGAAAAAGCGGTTGAGCTTTTGTTTGATGGCTTATTAAAAGTGCCTGCGAATGTGGACGCTGATGCCATGGGTTTTACTGTATTTGAAAAACAAAGTTGGAAAGGTGTTAATTGTCATACCAACCTTTCTCCTTGGTTAGCGAATGTCCATTGGGTCGAAAGTTTAGCTGCGGTACAGCTTGATAGCCTTACTGAACATGAACGGATCGTGACCGCTGATGGATACCTTTTAGGAAAGGGCTTTTGCATTAAAAAAGGCACTGACTCAAGTTCTATTGTACAACTAAAACAAGAGCAGCAAGCATTGGATAAGAGCATTCACGAGTCTGAAGTGTTGTTAGCAGAGATTAATGGTACCTGTGATGAACACGCGACGATGTTGGGATCTTTACGACAGGAGTTGACACTTGAGCATGAACAATTGCAACAGCTTAAATTATCGATAGCCAGTCTTAGTTCACAGTTGTCCGCGTCTAAACAGAGAACGGCTGAGCATAAGGTCAATGTTGAGCGATTAGACACTGAATTGAAGCAATTGAGAGTAGATATTGAACAAGATGAATTAAAAGAGAGTGATTTAGTGGCCAAACTTGCGCAAGATGAAGCAAGGTATACGGTGGCTTGCGCATCATTAGTAGAGTTTGAAACTAAGCAACAAGTGTACCTGACTCAGGTCAATGGTCTAAAAAGCCATCGTAACGATATTAAAGCCAAACAAGCTGCATCGAATAATGATATTCAGACATTGAAGACTAAATTAGCGCTTAAGGAGCAGGCCACAGTCCAACAAAAAGAGCGGGTAGATGAGCTTAAATTGGCTAAGTTAGCACTAGAACATCAGTTGGTGTCCAAAGACAGTCAAGAAGATGGACAGTTAAGTGGGCTACACCGTCAATTAAGCGAAGCGTTATCATTACAGCAAATTAAGCAAAATGAATTATCTCAGTTACGTCAGCAACAAACTCATGTCCATGAAGAGAGTGATAACCTTATATTAAAGAAAAAACAACAACGGACAAAGATAGAAGGCTTGACTCAATCTATCAGCACGTTAAAGTTACGTAGAGAGGGAATAAAAGGGCAAGCGGATAGTCAATCTATGTTACTCAAAGAGCAAGAAATTGTCGTTGAGGAGATTCAATCTAACATGGACATGAATATGACGCTGATGGCTCGTCAGCGAGAACTTGAAAGGACGAAAACTCAGATCCTTCATCTTGGTGCTATTAACTTGGCAGCGATTGAGGAATTTGAGCAGCAAAATGAACGTAAATCTTACTTAGACAGTCAAGATGCCGATTTGACCAAGGCGTTGACCAGTCTCGAAGAAGCGATCCGTAAAATAGATCGAGAGACCAAAATGCGCTTTAAAGAGACGTTTGATAAGGTAAATAAAGATTTAGGTTTGCTTTTTCCAAAAGTTTTCGGTGGCGGTAGTGCCCACTTAGCCTTGACCCATGATGATCTTCTTGAAACAGGAGTGACCATTATGGCAAGACCACCGGGTAAAAAGAATAGTACGATTCACCTTCTTTCTGGTGGAGAAAAAGCGCTAACCGCTTTATCATTGGTATTCGCGATATTTAGACTTAATCCGGCACCTTTTTGTATGTTAGATGAGGTTGATGCGCCATTAGATGATGCGAATGTTGAACGGTTTTGTCGTTTGGTTAAAGAGATGTCTCAAAGTGTGCAGTTTGTGTATATCAGCCATAACAAAATCACAATGGAACTCGCAGATCAACTCATTGGTGTCACTATGCATGAACTTGGAGTTTCACGTATAGTTACAGTCAATATTGAAGAAGCGGTGGCGATTGCCGACGCTGTATAACCATTTATATGAAAGACAGGGTAACAAATGGAAAATTTGCAACTGGTATTATTTGTATTAGGTGCGATTGCAATTATCGCTGTGCTTGTGCATGGTTTTTGGTCTATCAGAAAGCAGCAGCCTAAATCGTTAAAAGAAAGCCCGATAACAGGGTTTTATAAGGATCCAGCATCGGTACGTGATTCTCAAGGCTTCGATGTCGATGGCATTGGTGAGGTGAGAGTTAAAAAAGAGATCCATCGTGCTGAGTATGCCAAGATGAGCAGTCACCATAAGCCGACAGTCGACTTGTCGGATAATGTCGCTGTAGATAATCATGACATGATCTTAACTGAAGGTGAATCATTCGATAGGCAAGAGCCAGTACTGAAGACCGATCCTCAAATCAAAGATGATGAAGCGCAGGTGGCGTTAGGTTTGGGCCAAGATAGCCAACGATCAATGTTTGATGCAGCAGACACAGAAGTGAAAGAGGCTGAGTCTGAGACGCTTGGAGAGCCAAAGGATGTCTTAGTATTGCATGTTGTCGGCAATGATGGACAAGGTCTAAGTGGTGCTGAATTGTTACCTTGTTTATTGTCATTAAATTTTAAATTTGGCGATATGGATATTTTTCATCGTCATGCAGACAATGCTGGTAATGGAAAAGTTCTCTTTTCACTGGCCAATATGGTTAAGCCTGGCGTATTTGATTTGGATAATATGGAGCAGTTTATGACTGAAGGGGTGGTGTTATTTATGACATTGCCTTGCCATGGTGATGCCTTGATGAATTTTTCAATTATGCTTAATTCCGCCCAGCAAATGGCCGATGATGTGAATGGTCGGTTGTTAGATGGTGGTCGAGCAGATTGGAGTGAAAGTACTAAGCAAATTTATTTGCAGCGTATTCGTGCACAGCTCGACTAAGCCTTTAAATGAATATTTTTAATTAATTAACAAAGGCCGCTTTCGCGGCCTTTGTCATGCTTATCTGGATACATAGAATGCACGTGATAGAAGAAATCAAACAACTAACAGCCTCACTGAATGAGCATAACCACCGCTACTATGTTGAAGATGAACCTAGCGTACCAGATGCAGAATATGATCGTTTGCTCAATCGATTAAAAGCACTGGAGGCGGACAATCCAGATTTATGTCTGGCAACTTCACCAACCCAGAGAGTCGGAGGGGTAGCGTTAGCTAAGTTCGAACAAATTATCCACCTTAAGCCTATGTTAAGTTTGGATAATGTGTTTAGCGAGGAGGAATTTGATGCTTTTTATAAGCGTATTAGCGATAAAGTTAACCAAGCGCCTACTTTTTGCTGTGAGCCAAAACTTGATGGCTTAGCGGTAAGCATACTCTATCGTGATGGGGTGTATGAGCGAGCAGCCACACGAGGTGATGGTACAACAGGGGAAGATATCACTGAGAATGTGCGTACGATTCTTTCTATTCCGCTTACGTTACGTGGTGATCATTTTCCACCTTTGCTTGAAGTCAGAGGTGAGGTGATTATGCCAAAGAAGGCATTTGATGCACTCAATAATAGAGCCCGACTTAAAGGAGATAAGGTGTTTGTTAACCCAAGAAATGCCGCTGCTGGTAGTCTTAGACAATTAGACAGTAAAATAACCGCCAGTCGCGCGCTTGGGTTTTATGCTTATGCTCTTGGTGTCGTAGAACCTGACACTTGGCCGTTAGCTGATACACACTATGATCAACTCATGCAGCTTAAATCATGGGGCTTTCCTGTCAGTGCTGAAGTTAAGCAGTGTGATGATACCGGTTCTGTCATGCGCTATTACACGGATATTATGACCCGTCGTGATACGCTTGATTATGAAATTGATGGTGTTGTGATTAAAGTAGACACCCTTGAACAACAAAAACTGCTTGGCTTTGTTGCTAAGGCGCCAAGGTGGGCAACGGCGTTTAAATTCCCTGCTCAAGAGGAGATGACAGTATTAGAGGGGGTTGATTTTCAGGTTGGCCGTACGGGCGCTGTCACTCCAGTGGCTAGACTTAAGCCTATTTTTGTTGGCGGTGTGACAGTATCAAATGCCACTTTGCATAATGCTGATGAGATAGCGCGCCTCGGAGTGAAAGTGGGTGATACGGTGATCGTGCGACGAGCCGGCGATGTCATTCCACAGATTGTGGCGATTGTTGCAGAGCTGCGTCCTGAAGGTGCGGCAGTCATTGAATTTCCGCAAACCTGCCCTGTATGTGACAGCAGAGTTGAACGTGTTGAAGGTGAGGCTACCGCACGTTGTACTGGCGGCTTATTCTGTGAAGCTCAACGCAAAGAAGCCATTAAGCATTTTGCCTCCCGTAAAGCCTTAGATATTGATGGAATGGGGGATAAAGTTGTCGAACAGTTGATTGATAAAGAGTTGGTCGAAAGCCCTGCGGATCTGTTTACATTAACGGCATCAGCGATCACTATGTTAGATCGCATGGCAATGAAATCAGCGACCAATTTGGTCACCGCGATTGAGGTGGCTAAAACCACGACTTTTAATCGTTTTTTGTATGGCTTAGGGATCAGGGAAGTTGGAGAGGCTACGGCGGCGAATTTAGCTAATTATTTTAAGACGTTAGATAAGTTGAAAGTGGCCGATGCAGCAACATTTATGAAAGTGGATGATGTGGGGGTTATTGTTGCCCAAAATTTAACACATTTTTTTGCACAGCCACATAACCTAGCAGTCGTAGATAGTTTAGTCGAAGCGGGTGTCAACTGGCCAGAAATTGAAGATGCTGCCCAAGAGACGTTATCTTTGAAAGGACAAACTTGGGTGTTGACTGGTACGTTGACTAAATTGAATCGTAATGATGCCAAGGCTAAGTTACAAGCACTTGGAGCCAAGGTCGCTGGCAGTGTTTCTAAAAACACCGATTGCTTAGTTGCGGGTGAAGCAGCGGGTTCTAAGTTGACGAAAGCCCAAGATTTAGGCATTAACGTGATTGATGAAGATGGTCTCTTGCAAGTGCTCTCTGTGCATTAATGATTTTTTAGTGCGCTTGGGAGTATGCTCTTATGTTCGCTAGCGCAATAACGGTAGTTTTACAGCGCTGAAACTCAAGTTATTAGGATTGAATTGGCATTATTTGTCTCCATATAGAGAAGGAAGAGAACACCTAAAAGGTAACGTTATGAATTTTAGTCATATCACTTGGCTTGACGATAAAGGGCGCATTAAACCTCCAATATACCTTTATTTGATATTAGCGTTTATTGCTCGTGGCTGGTGTGTGCTTATTATTTCGTTAACACAATCCAGTGATCGCGCTGGCTTAGTTGCTCTTTTTTATCCCCAAAAAGCGGATTTTATTATGGCCTTATTGGCAGGAGCCGGAGCACTATTGCTTTATATTGCCATTATCGCTGAACGTAAGCGATCCCCGAATTGGATAAGGCCTTTTTTTGGTCAGCTAAAATGGTGTCTACTGGTGTTGCTCACTATCGATGGATGTTTATTGATTGAGAGGAGCATTAACTCGCACCATTTATACAGCTGGAGTATGGGTCTAGATGGCCTGATCCTTTTTTGGAGTCTCTTGTACTTATTCAAATCTATACGTTTGGAGCATTATTTTGCTGATTGGAATAAAGGTGAATGATCCCTTTCTATGTTGCAGCTATATTTTATATAGCTAAAATATATCAAAATCACCATAGTTAGATTTTTTTATTATAAGAGAGGGCGGGGAGGAAATATTTTAGTATTTGACTTATTAGAAATCTCTCAGTGTTCTATAGTTATGTCATTCAGTTTAGAAGGTTTTTATCAAGCGTATGTGAGCTAACTTGATATTGAGTCTGAAACCAGTCGTATCTTCTACACATTAAATGACTCTGAAGATCGTATTTAGAAGGAGTGTCATCGGGTGGCTAGAGCCGAAAAGATACATTTACCTTTAGCTAAGTTACAGCTTGGGATCACGATAAAATTACCCATATCTTGGAAGCATCATCCTTTCCTGTTTAACCGTATCAAAATAAAAGAAGAAGCACAGATAGAATTGATCAAAAGCTTAGGTATTTCTTATGTGATCCTTGTCTCAGGGCATGAGCTTATCCCTGAAGATGAAGAAGAGATCGAAGAAGTACAGGAAGTGGTGGATGAGACTCCTCAAATAGATACTAAATCACAAGCCCGTAAAGCCTTAAAGGTAAGCCAACAAAGGTTCATTCAAAATGTGAATGACAGTCGTACAGCATTTAGTAAAACCAGCAGTGATCCTGAAGGAGCCTACCATAGTGCGATGGCCATCGTTAAAGGCATGATGGAGCATATGTCTGAAGTCGACAGACCTGAATTAGCCCTTGTCAGTGCAGGTGAGTCAGATACCAGTATCACACAACATGGGATCTCCGTTGCCGTGGTTGCATTAATGATGGCCAAAGTCTTGGGGATGAGCGAATCTGATATGAGCGATATTGCGTTAGGGTGTTTATATCATGATATAGGCAAACTTAAGGTGCCAGAGAATATCCGTACTAAAAAGGGCCCGTTATCTGATACTGAAGCCAATTTTATGAAAACTCACCCTAATTTCGGCTATGACATGTTGAGTAAATCAGGGTTGTTTCCGGAGTCTGTGCTTAATATTGTGCGGCATCACCATGAATTTATCGATGGCTCTGGTTATCCTGATGGGCTCACAGCGGATAATATTCCAATGTTGACCCAAATTGTCAGTTTAGCGAATGATTTTGATAGTCAATTATGGGCTGAAAGTATTCGTTCTCCTCAGGTGGCGTTAGGGTTTTTATTTAAAAAACGAGCCGGTAAACATGATGATTCTTTAGTTGCCAGCCTAGTTAAAACCTTAGGGATTTATCCACCAGGCACCATAGTGATGTTATCTGATGGTAACGTAGCTAAGGTGATGATGACGACCAGAGAAGTCAAACAACCTCAAGTGTGGGTATGTGATCCCGATGGCAGTAATTCTGGTTTGAAGTTGTTGATAGAGGATAACGTGACTATTGAGCAAGTGATTAAGATTGAAGAACTCTCTGAAGGCGCCATGAAAACCTTACAGCCTGAAATGGGGATAAGCTTTTATTTCAATAGCTAATGTCTCACTAGCATCCTAGTGCGGCTTTCGTTATGATGTTTCAAATGACAGAAATATTGAGATCATCTTGAACATAAAAACGGTCAGTATTGTCGGATGTGGCTGGTTTGGATTACCATTGGCCAACGCGTTAGTTAAGCAGGGGTTTATCGTTAGTGGCAGTAAAAGAACCCTCGAAGCTGCCAGAAGATTAAACCGTGATGATATTATTGGGTTTGCTTTAGATCTGGATAACAATGGTGTTAATAAACAATCATTATCTGCCCAGCTTCATACTGATGCGATAGTGATCAATATTCCTCCATCAATGCGACAATCACCAGGTGCTTATCTCCAGCGATTGAACCTTCTTAAACAGTGTATGGCAGATCACCCATACAAGAAGATCATTTTTATTAGTACGACAGGTGTTTATCCTCCATCCCAGAAGACCATAACGGAGCAAGATGCCCAGCCGCATTCATCGGCAAGTACCATATTATTGCAGGCAGAAGCCTTATTCAGTGAGTACAGTCATGTTAGTGTGCTTCGTTTCGCAGGACTCGTGGGCCCTGCAAGGCATCCTGGTCGTTTTTTGGCCGGTAAAAAAGCACTGGCGGGTGCAGATTCTCCTGTGAATATTGTGCATTTAGACGATTGTATAGGTGGTGTGTTATGTGTGCTATTGAGTAAGCACACTAGTAGGAGTTACAACCTATGTGCTCCACAGCATCCAAGACGGCAAGATTTTTATACTAAGGCGGCACAATTACTCTCTCTTGTAGCGCCTGATTTTAGCGGTGAAACTCAATTGGGGAAAGTCATAGATGGTAGCAAAATCACCACTGAATTAGGATTTGAATATCGATATAAAGATCCGATGGACATGCTGTTTGCATGTTAAATTAAGTATTTATCCTTAGAAATAAATTACTAATGGAGATCAGATGACATTAATTAAATACCAATTAACAGCAGGCTTGTTTATTTTGGCACTTAATCTGTTTTCTGCCAATATCAACGCTCAGATTTATGTTGAAGGAGTTGATTATACCAAGGTTGTAGGGATCCCTGAATCGAGTCCTGCCGTCGTGAGAGAGTTTTTTTCATACAATTGTCCCCATTGTTACCGCCAAGATCCGCTTTTTGAGCAAACAGCTTCTTTACTCAAGGGGAAAGTAGAGTTTACACGGACACCAATAGGTGCTGGTCGCCCAAGTTGGATTTTGAGCCAAAAAGCATATTATTTAACCAAAAAATTTAAGGTTGGTCGTCACATACACAGCCATATATTTACACGTATTCATCAGAAAGAGGGCGCGTTTACGCGTCAAGAACAACTCACTGATTATTTTGTTAATCAAGGTATTAAACGTGATGATGTAGAAAAAGCTTTGGATTCAGCTGATGCAAGTTTAGCGCTATCTAATTATGATACTCAGGCGCAGCTAGCAGGGATTAAAGGGGTGCCCTCTTTATTAGTGAATGGTAAATACCTGATAACTTCTACACATCGGACGGCAGAGGAGCTGGCGGCTTTAGTGGATTATCTTTCTCAACTTGGGGATAAACCTTAAGTGTCAGATGGTATCTATTCTGTATATTACAATTTTGGGTAGCTATGGTTGTCATGCGCCTATACTCACATTTATTGAATGATGATCTAAGCAGCACATGATTATCAAGCAGCATATTCAATGAGCTTACTACGTACCCAAACCATGTTCTTTTTTACAGAATTAAAGACTGATTTTTAAGTTGATTTTGATGGATAAGTTTTTAGTCATCTTATAAATAAGCTATTGTCAGCAATTAACATTTCTAGAGTGAATAGACTAAGTGACCATTGAGTGTGTATCAGTATTAAATAGCCATTTATTTGATGATAATTTGCTAACAGGGCAACATCAACTGCGTTATAAAGCTTTAATCATGAGGCAAAACTGGCAATTGAAAACCATGGGAGATCTTGAGTTCGATCAGTATGATAATCCGGCCACTGTTTATTTTGTATATCGTAAAGGTAAGCAGGTGTGTGGTGTGGCGAGATTATATCCTACTGTTTATCCGTATATGCTAGAGGATATATTTCCTAACTTGGTGACAAAGGAAAGCTTACCTAAAAGTGCCTCAACATGGGAAGGCAGTCGGCTTTGTGTTGATAAAGACCTAACACCGAGTGAGAGGCAAACAGTCTGCCAAGAGCTGGTACTTGGTTATCTGGAGTATGGCCTTGCTCATGGTATTAATAGTATCGTGGGAGTCATGCTGCCAGTATATTGGAAAAGTGTATTCATTAATAATGGGTGTCAGCTTGCTTGGTTGGGTGAGGTAATGAAAGATGATGAAGGGAAAAAAATTAGAGCAGCACGATTAGTGATAAATCACGATACGTTAAGCGCCGTCAGAGAAAGAACAGGGATAAGCGAACCCGTTTTGTCTTATGGAAAAATTAGTGATACGAAATGAGTGCTGATGATCAGATAATTCAGCTAGACTACTTAAATATTCATTATTTTTAACTGATAAGTATCGAACAACATCGATTATTTGGAGCGTTAATTTATGTTTTTTAACTCATTTATGTCTAAGTATAAAGTAGATCAAACTGTGGAGTTAGCTCAAGCAGAGACAAAAAATAAAATAGAAGAAATTGAGCAAAATAAAGCATTGGCATTGATGAGTTTACTTAATTCAGTTACCGATATTATTAATCAGTCAAATAACATTAATGACTGTATATCTTTAGCGCTACAATATATATGTCATTATGCAGATTGGCCTATTGGACATGCTTATATCGTTAATATTGAAGATGATGTATTGACAGCTAGATCGTGTCATTGCTGGTTTACCTCTTCTTCTATCGATGTTAATAATATAGCAGAATTCAAAAAAATATCAGAAAATACACAATTTGTTAAAGGTAAAGGATTAATCGGTCAGGTTATAGAATCTAAAGATAGCTTAACAGTGAAAGATGTGACGGTATTACCAGGTTTTATTCGGGCGGTACCCGCTAAAAAAAATAATGTGCATGGTTGTTTTGCATTTCCAGTATTAGATAGACACGATGGTGAAGTGCGCGCTATTTTTGAGTTTTTTAACAATGAAAAAAATAATATAAATAATATGGTGCTTAAAGTAACAGATTTTGTAGGTAAAGAAATCAGTCATGCATTTTATCATTTCGATAATATTATTGAAAAAGAAAAATTAGCAAAAACATTTGAACTGGAAGTGAAGGGAGCTGTTATGAAAATAATGAGTTCTTTAACTAATATGTCAGAATCTTGTACACAATTAAAGTCAGATATTTCTAATATTGAGTTAGAATGTCGAAGAACAAAAAATGAAATTGATGAGTCATTATCTAAATTAAATTCAGCTAATGAAGATTCTGAACGTTTAAAGACATCAACTCAAGAGATTCAGACAGTAGCAACAAATATTAGCAATATAGCAACACATACTAATTTATTAGCATTAAATGCGGCTATTGAAGCGGCGAGAGCAGGTGAAAATGGGCGTGGCTTTGCTGTTGTTGCAGATGAAGTGAAAAGCTTATCTTCACAAACTTCTAATTCGACCAAAGAAGTCTTCAATATGGCTGAAAATATCAATACTGTTTCTACTAATATTGAAACTAAAATTCTTCAATCAAATAATGCATTGCAAGAAGTGCATGCAGGTTCATTAAAAATAGAAAAAGCAGTAAAAAAACAACGTGAAAAAACCGATCTGGTAGAAATGACAACAAGGCAGTTAGCTGAAGAGGCTCAAATGTTAGAAAAACAAGTTGATTTCTTCTTAGCCAAAATAACGAAAAGTTAGCGTATCAGCCATAAACATATGATCAATTGGTAAGCCTTAGCTTTACTCTCATGCTAACGCTAAAAACTTAAGTATAGAGGGTGCACTTAAGCGTTGAACGTGGCAGACTACCGCGATAAAATACGTTTACTCCCCTATCAAGACAACTCATTTGATAGCGCACGACTCTGGACTTAATGCAATGGAAATCAAAGTTAATTTTCTCGATAATCTTAGACTGGAAGCCAAGTTTGATGATTTTACGGTCACTGCTGATCAGCCTATTCGCTACAAAGGTGATGGCTCAGCCCCCAGCCCTTTTGATTACTTCTTAGCATCGTCCGCTCTTTGTGCGGCCTATTTTATCAAGGTATATTGTAAAGCCCGAGATATTTCAACAGATAACATCAGGCTGTCACAAAACAATATTATTGATCCTGAAGATCGCTATAACCAAATTTTCCAAATTCAGGTAGAACTGCCTGAGGATATTTCAGAGAAAGATCGCACCGGGATCTTGCGTTCAATCGATCGCTGTACGGTGAAAAAGGTCGTTCAAACCGGCCCCGAGTTTAACATTGAAACGGTTGTAAATCTCGATGCAGATGCTAATACTCTGCTGATGGGGCAAGGTGCTGATGCTGAAAGTACCTATATTCTGGGGAAAGATCTGCCACTTGAAACAACCATTTCGAACATGACTGACATGTTAGCCTCCCTGGGCATGAAAATAGAAATATCATCATGGCGCAACATCGTGCCCAATGTGTGGTCGTTGCACATCCGTGACGCGGCATCGCCTATGTGTTTCACCAATGGTAAAGGTGCCAGTAAAGAGAGCGCACTGTGTTCGGCTTTAGGTGAGTTTATTGAGCGGCTAAACTGTAATTTTTTCTATAATGATCAATTTTTTGGTACAGAGCTCGCCAACAGTGAGTTTGTGCATTACGCCAATGAAAAATGGTTTCAGTTAACAGAAGATGATGCCCTGCCAGCTGGCATGTTAGATGAATATTGTGTCGATATTTATAATCCAGATGGTGAGCTGTGCGGTTCAAACTTGATTGATACCAATTCCGGTCGTGCTGATCGTGGTATTTGTACGATCCCTTATGTTCGTCGCTCTGACGGCGAAACCGTGTATTTCCCCTCTAATTTAATCGAAAATTTATTTTTGAGTAATGGCATGAGTGCGGGGAATAATTTGCCTGAGGCCCAAGTACAATGCTTATCAGAAATTTTTGAGCGCGCCGTTAAAAAGCAAATTATTGCACAAGAAATTGTCTTACCAGACGTACCGATGAACGTACTAGAAAAGTATCCTGAAATTTTGGCCGGCATTCATGGCTTGGAAGCGCAAGGCTTTCCTGTGGTAGTGAAAGATGCCTCGCTAGGTGGTCAATTCCCCGTCATGTGTGTCACGCTGATGAATCCAAAAACGGGTGGGGTGTTCGCTTCTTTTGGTGCCCATCCAAGCTTTGAAGTGGCGTTAGAGCGTAGTTTGACTGAGCTGTTACAAGGTCGCAGCTTTGAAGGGTTAAACGATGTGCCTAAACCGACCTTTAATAGCATGACTGTCACAGAGCCTGAAAATTTTGTTGAACATTTTATTGATTCTACTGGGGTTATTTCTTGGCGCTTTTTTAGTAGCGATCATGATTATGACTTTTGTGAGTGGGATTTCTCTGGCAGTAATCAGGAAGAGTCTAGCCGTTTATTTGGTATTTTAGAAACATTGGGCAAAGAAGTGTATGTGGCCGAATTTAATGAATTAGGGGCTGCTGTGTGTCGCATTTTAGTGCCTGATTATTCTGAAGTGTATCCTGTTGATGATCTTATTTGGGACAACACCAATAAAGCCCTCGATTATCGTGAAGATATTTTAAATTTACATGGATTAAAAGACGATGAACTCGTCGGTTTAGCTGCTCGTTTAGAAGAGAGTCAGTTAGATAATTACACCGATATTCCCACGCTCATTGGCATTGTGTTTGATGAAAACACCGTGTGGGGACAGTTAACCATTATTGAACTGAAAATTCTGATTTATCTGGCTTTAGGTGAACATGAAGACGCCATTGAGCTTGTTGGCGAATTCTTACAATACAACGACAATACAGTTGAACGGGGTTTATTCTATCAAGCGGTCCATGCCGTGCTTGAGGTGAGCTTAGATGAAGCGCTAGCCATTGAACATTTTACCCATAACTTCAATAGAATGTTTGGCAAAGAGATCATGGATAATGTGGTTGGCTCTGTCACGGGGGAGATCAAGTTCTTCGGCCTGACGAAAACTAGCATGCAGCTAGAAGGCATAGAGCCACACCTAAGATTGATTGAAAGTTATAAAAAACTACACCAAGCGCGTCAAGCTAGCGTATCGCGTTAGTTTTTCTGCTATTTTTTGAGCGTTACCGTAAAAGGAAGTAAGGTATAAAGTCATGGAATACATTGAGTGTGCGCCGAGTCTAGTCCCTATGGCGCTATTGCTGGAAGCAGACCCTTGTGAAGACACTATTCGAAATTACTTGAGCGACTCATGGTGTTTTGTTGCGATTGAGGCCGACACGATTGTTGGCGCATCAATCGTTAAACCAGTCACTGATGATGAGGTAGAGCTGTTTAATATCGCTGTTTTACCTCAATTTCAAGGTCAGAGTATTGGCTCTACGCTATTGGCGTTTACCTTGTCACAGTTAAAGTTAAAAGGTGCACAGCGTGTTGTATTGGGTACTGGTAGCTTTGGCTATCAACTGACATTTTATCAGCGTGCGGGTTTTAGAGTGGACTCGGTGATTAAAAATCATTTTTTGACACATTATGCAAAGCCCATTTATGAAAACGGCATACAACACCAAGATATGCTGAGGTTGTATGTCAATATTTGAGCACAGGTTAATCAATGTGGCCGTGGTATTTCATCGTTTTAAGGTCGTGATAAAGTGCGTTATTAAGTCTACAAATCATGGCTTAATTAACCCTTTTTTATCGCTATCAGCTGGAGCTTATTAATGAATGTGGACACACAAGGATGTTAGATGAATGCCATTTGTGCCGATACCAATCACCCAGAACACGTAAAATATTGCGCTAATATCGGTGCAGGGGTTTATACTGCGGGAGTCATGATCACCGAAGGGGGGTATGAAGCTTATACGGCCGCTATGAAAAATTATGCTCAAGAATATAATATGCTGGTTACCATGGCCAATCATAATCAAGCAACCGGTGAGTACCTACCTGTGGGAAAAAGTGCCATTTGGTCAAATACAGGGTTACTTGCAGTGGCCAATGAAACTCAACATGCACTGGTTATTGCTGAAAAGTCGGCCGATGGCTGGTCTGGTTTGGTTTGGTTGTTGAAATATAAATGTGCTAGATACAAGAGTTGAGCATCAACGAATGACTGATAAGTTTACGGTTTTATTTAAAACCATGCCATAAATTCATTCTGGTTTAACTATCGATTTAATGCTTATTTGCAAATGAGTGATGTAACAAAGCGTTAAGGTAAAAGGTACTGACAATGAATTTAGGAAAGTATATTACGACGTTAGAATCCCCATCTGTGCAGGCATTTTTAAATTTGAGGAATAAAGTCGGCTGGGGAGAAGCAGATGTTGAAATGGCCAAAATGAGCTTGAAAAATTCCTTATTTCACGTCGTTATCCGCGATAAATCCCAAGTTATCGGAATGGCTCGGGTGGTTGGTGATGGTTTCATGTATTTCTATGTTCAAGATGTCATTGTTGATCCTGATTATCAAAAACAAGGTATTGGTAATGGGTTAATGTTTGAAATAGAAAAATATTTATCTGTCGTTGCAAAGAAAGGTGCAACGGTGGCTCTTCTCGCTGCAAAGGGAAAAGAAGAATTTTATGCTCGCTTTGGATATACAGAAAGGCCAAATGATTCATTAGGTAATGGGATGTGTAAATTCATCTAGAATTGGCGTTATTCAGTGAGCTAACCTGAGTTGATTCATCATGCTAACGAAAATATGTTATCTTGCCCGTTAATCGATGTAAGAGTTAACAAGGAGTATCAATGTCTATTGTAGTAAGGGAAGCTAATCACGCGGATGCGAGTTTAATTCTAGGGTTCATTAAAGAATTAGCAAAATACGAAAAAGCTGAACACGAAGTGATCGCAACTCAATTATCCATTGAAGATTCAATTTTTTGCAAAGATTCTTCGACTAAAGCGATAATTTGTGAAAAAAAGGGGGTAGCGATTGGTTTTGCTGTGTACTTTTTTAATTATTCAACTTGGTTAGGTAAGCGGGGTCTGTACCTTGAAGACTTGTATATCTCTCATACTGAGCGAGGTAGCGGAGCGGGGAAAAAACTGCTTAAACATTTGGCGAATATTGCAGTGAGTGAAGGTTGTGGCCGATTTGAATGGTGTGTGCTTGATTGGAACGAACCCGCAATCCAGTTCTATCAATCCATTGGTGCCAAGCCACAAGATGAATGGGTGGGTTACCGCTTATCCGGAAAAGCGCTTGAGGAGTTTGCCAATACCTAAATAACAGTACTTCAAAATACTCAATTCTGTATTTTTAGGAGCTTGGTATAAATGTATCTGCCCGCAAGGGATATTTGCAGGCAGAATATTGCACTTATGACCAATTTAGCGTTATTTTATGCAGTTTGATGATGCTGCAACCACAGTTTCTCCTAGTTTTTCAATGAGTAACTCAATATCCGCACAGGCTATGTTATTGTTATCTTGTAGATTAATTATCCTAGCCTGAGTCAACCCAGATAGCACTGAGATGTCAGTTATTTTATTCTCAGCTAAATCAAGGCTGGTTAACTTAACCAATGACGCTAGTGGGCTTATATCAGAAATCAAATTATTAGCCAGCTCTAGTGAAGTTAACGCGGTGAAATTTGCTAATACACCCAGTTTTAAATAGTGGGGTTCACCTTGTGTAGCAGTTCTGAGGTTATCGCTTAATGATAAGGAGGTTAACGAGGTTAAACTGTATAGCCCAGAAATATCGAAAATATAATTATCTGCTAATGAGAGATGAGTTAATTTTGTCAGATTGTTTATTGTAGGAATCTGCTGTTTGCTAAGCATATTAGTGCTGAGGTCAAGTGTGTTTAATGATGTTAAATTAAACAATGCTGAAACATCTCCGATTCGATTATGATCAAGGTAAAGCCTTTCTAAGGCCACCTTGTTACTAAGCGGGCTAATATCGATAATATGGTTGTTAGCTAAACGTAAGGTGATTAGGCTGGTTAAATCGGCAAGGTTGGCAATATTTGGGACATTAATGGAACTTAACGGAGGTGAAATATCATCTATCCCATCAGACTCTTGAAGGTGACTATTATTTGACAAATCTAAAAATGTTAATGCATTCAGGTTGGATAAGTCAGGTAAGGTTTTGATGTTATTATTAGCGACGCTCAGGCTTTGCAATTTTAAGAGCCCAGCGACAGCGGATAAATCTGTGATGTGATTACCATTTAATACTAGATCATCTAAGGCGCTAAGCTGTGCTAGACCTGATAAGTCGGTTATGTTTTTACTTATGCAGCTGAGTGACGTTATTTGACTGACTCGCGTCAATTTCTGCTTGGTCGCAACATCAATAATACAATTTTTTAAGTTATCATCGACAAAATGAATATCCTTGAGCAAAATTGGTTCAATAGGCGGATTAACTTGCGGTGCAGTTTGAGGTTCAATAGGCGGATTAACTTGCGGTGCAGTTTGAGGGTTAACGGCGGGAGTGTCTGAACTATTATTGTTACTGCCACCACAGCCATTGAGGAATAATACAGCTGTCAACAGACTGATAATCGATGATATTTTAAACATGTTACAGATCCTTGTATTTTTGTTATTTTTCAGCGCGCATCATATAGATTATCAAGCTTTAAATCTATTTTTTTACATAATTTCAACTCCATTTACGATCATGGTGTTACTTTATAGCCAGTTTAGTATTCGCAAGCGTTTTTATGTAAAGCTAGCTCGTCATTATCCTGATACTTGATTGATCACGATAATGACTAGCTGGGGCCTGTATTGAGATAACTGTTCTGTCTTTGCTCGCTATGATGTGTCATTACAGCTTTTTGTTTTTATATGCAGATACTACTGATCTTGGTGTCTAGGCATTGAGTCCTTAGCATAGGACAATGCATTAGCAGGATAACGAACATGACTGACCCCCCATGTTTGTGTATTGCCTTGATGAGTATTATACAGTGCAATCGTGTTGCCATTGGCGTAGCCATCGACTTGATAGCGACTATCATCTTCTGCTTGTATGTAGCGTACCCAATCCATATCAGTATGTTTTTTAATATATTTAAATCGTTGATCACTATCATTATCACGGCATTGCTCTAGCGTAATTGCAGCACCTTGATAATTACCAGCATAAGTCCAGCAAAGATCCCAATCTAACTTAGAATGAATTTGGTGGGTATTGGCAGACCAGAACCACAGAGATCTCTGATCAGTAATATTACAGTTTCCTTGTACAAGTCGAGTACCGGTTTGGGGGATTAACTCATTGTATGTAATGCATCGATTGGTAGAATAATTGGTAAAATTATAGTAATGAACACCTTTGGTCGCGATGTTTTTGCCATTCCATGATGTGTATTCAGTTTTATAGTTGGGCTCTTGGTAAGCTGAGATCCCTGGATACCAAAGTCTATCTGTTTGTAAATTTAAATTTTGGGTGCCTTTATATTTTGTTGTACCATTATTGTGTTTGAGTTCGACTTCAATAGCAGGTCCGCTTTGGTTACGGAATTTAATATCTGTGTATTGGCCAAGTGGTTTTTGATCTGCTCGTAATGTCGGTGCAGTGACTTGAGGAATGCGTCGCCCATTAGGTAAGGACACAAAGGTTTCACCTCCCCAAGAGTGGGTGTGACCTGTGAGCAATAGAACGATGTTATATTCTTGAATTAAATTTAAAAACCGATTTCTATCTGCTAATTTCCAATCGTTATGATTAGCAGGCATATGGAACATTAAGACCACTTTTTTCTGGCTATTACCGACGTTCAAATCGAGATCGTTTTGTAGAAAATCCAGCTGATTTGAATTCTTTACATCTCCAAAAACAGTCGGGTTTTCTGATGAAAAAACGCCGGTACCAAGAGCAACAAAATGAATGTCATTCACATTCCAAGAATATAAAGCCCCTGTGCGACGATAGCTCTGTCTTGAGTATTGACGGTTTCGGTCAATAAATTTAATAATATCTTTTGGTGCTGATGCACCGCCAGTTGTTTCATCGTGATTTCCTATTGTTTCATAGGCTTTGTTTGTCACACCATAGTATTTAATTATGTCCTTCCAAAAACGAAACTCCCATCCTGTGATGCTTGTATCATGAGCGGTTTGTGTCATATCTCCACCCACGAGCAGACCCAAAATAGGATTTGGGCTGTTTTGGCTAACCCTGAGTTCACTGATCACACCTGATAGTTTGTCTAATGTTGGATCGTTGATATCGGATCTTTTAGTATAAAACTGGGGATCTGCTGTAAATAACAAACGTGTCATTGGTGTCGATTTTACTGTATTGGCGAGAACATGAGTAGAGGTAAGGGAGGATGTGGTGACAACAAGAAGCAGTGCTAAACGTGTTAGTTTCATGAGAATCCTTCGTTATGCAATATACGCATTATTATTTTATATTTATAACAGTTATTTACATGTAATGTAATTGATGCTATTGCTGAATGCACTTGATAGTTTGTGACAATTAGTAACCTGATGTGGTTGTTCAGTGCTTATCAAAGTAGCCAGTACGCTAATTAATTCAGCTTCATTGTTATGCTGAGTGGATTGCGGTGACAACGGCATCGTCTATTTAGCGATCATCTAAAATAGACAGACGTTTGTTAGAAGGTTAAGTGTGTTGGGGGGAGTTAAGGGGATCATCGTTCGCTAAATATCAGAATTTGGATTAAGTGAAAATGAAGCAATAATGCAAACAAGTATTTGAAAATATAAAAATTAAAATAGATGAAACTTGATATTAATCATCGCTATTTACACTCGTCTTAACATCCCAAATAAGAGTGCCGAAATGCAGTGAGTGCATCTCGGCGGGAGAGGGGCTATGAAAATGCGGTCACCGATAAATACACGGTAAAAATACCAATAATATTCAATATCATCCCAGCTCTCAGCATCTGACTCTGTTTAACTTCCCCGGTGGCATAAGCCAGTGCATTAGGCGGAGTTGCCACTGGTAACATAAAGGCGCAGGTTGCTGCGACGCCGACGCCGACGCCAAAGACCAGTGAATAGGTAATGGCGGGATTAAATTGGTCCGCAAGGGCTATCATGATGGGGATTAAAATCGCTGCAGAACCAGTATTTGACGCCAACTCGGTTAAAAAAATCATGAAAGCGATACAGGATAATATCAGTAACCATGAAGGTGCGTGCTCTAAGCCTGCAAGCAAATTTTCAGCCATCCATACCGAAGTGCCTGTTTCTTTTAACACCATGGACAAACACAAACCACCTCCAAAGAGTAATAAAATACCCCAATCAATTTTATGTTCTAATTCTTTCCAGCTAATTAACTTTAATGCTGGAGCGGCGGCTGTTATTAGCAATGCTATCAGGCGATCAAAACTGTCAACCTGTAAAAAATCACCAATAGGTTTAGCAAACACCCAACAAATAACAGTAAACAAAAACAAAGCAATGGAGCCTTTTGCTTCAGGTGTCCATTGCATCGGTTCTTTAGCTGATAAATGCACCACTTGCGCCTCTTTTTCTGGGCGGATCACTACCCATAATGCAAATAAAACGGCTGGGAACATAAGAATAGTGGCGGGTAAACCCACTTTTAACCAAGTGAAAAAATCAATATTTAGCGCAGCGGCTGCAATACCATTAGGGGGGGAGCCAACGATGGTTGCTAAGCCGCCGATATTGGCAGCATAGGCTGTACCTAAAATAACAAACGCTCGCATGCGAATGTATTTTTTCTCAATAAGACCAATCGCAATTGGCAACATCATCGCCGTGGTAGAGGTGTTGCTCATCCACATGGACAGTAAGGACACCACGGCGAGAAATAAAATCACTGTTAGCCATAAGTTGCCATTAGTGAACTGAGTAACAGAAGAAGCGAGCCAGCGATCAATACCGTGTTTATTCAACAGCGCTGCCAAGGTAAAGCCGCCCATGAACAGATAAATAATACTGGCAGAGAAGTTACTCATGCCAATTTTCAATGTCAGCACATGAGATAACGCGGCGACAACAGGGACTAAAATAGCAGAAACGGATAATGGAATAATTTCCGTCATCCAGAGTCCTGCAAATACTAACAGCATGAATATGCCAAGCTGAGTGTCAGCTTCTTCGACGAGCATGCTACCCACAAAATAACTGGTGATTGACCAGAGTAAAATTAAGATTAGTTTTAAGGGGAGTGAAAGATTATTCATATTTTTATTCCGTTAACGTTTAAATAACGACATCGAATTTATTGTTCATTACTTTAATATTTCCAGCCACCAAAGCCAATAAAAAGCTTAACACTGATCTAAAAGAGATTAAAAGTAGTCATTCAATTTCATGTTTTTGTGCGAAATGAAACCACATTGGCTGACATTATTATTGATTTATCCTTTAAATTAGAGCATGAAGTCTTGAGTAATATATTATTGTCAAAATAAGATAACTGCTAGCTTAATTATCATGTTTGGGGATAGAATCTGCTATCTATTTTGACTTTTTCTTCGGGCTGATTATGTCTTCACTGCCTAAAACTGCACTGATATTGACCTTAGGTTATTTTATATTATGGTGCGCAGGCCCATTATTGATTGATGATACTTGGATTTATATGGGATTACCTGTTTGGTTTTGGTTTTCGTGTATTTTTGCGCCAATGCTATTGATTTGTTTACTTATCGTTTTGGTGGGACTAAAACATGATTAACTTAGTTCCAGTGCTTATCTATTTGCTCTTAAGCCTCATGATCACCCGATGGTGGAGTCAGCGACAAGATGCCAGTACTTTGCACCAAGATAAAGCGAAGCGTTTTTTTATTGGAGGCTCGTTTTTAAATGGACCTTTATTAGCACTGACATTGGTGGCCACTTACACCAGTGCTAGCTCTTTTATTGGCGGCCCAGGGGCTGCGTATAAAATGGGTCTAGGTTGGGTGTGGTTAGCCTTAATTCAAGTTCCCGTTGCCATATTAACCTTAGGGGTATTAGGGCCCAAGCTTTTAAAAATTAAACAGCAACAGCACACAACACTTATCGAGTGGCTTGACAGTCGATATCAGCATATTTGGTTGAGTCGTCTGGCCATTGTGAGTTTAGTCATCGGGTTCATTGCCATAATAGCGGTGCAGTTTATTGGCGGAGCCCGCTTGTTTTCTGGTGTGAGCGGCTTGAGTTATGAGCTAGGGTTAGGGTTGTTTGTCATCACAGTACTGGCTTATACCCTAACGGGTGGGTTTAGAGCGGTGGTGATGACTGATGCACTGCAAGGCGTAGTGATGTTGGCTGGGCTAATACTCTTGTTTGGCACCATATTATCTCAAGGAACATTAAGTGACTTGATGGCGAAAGCCAGTGTCTCTTCTCCTGAAATATTGAGCCCTCATGGTGTGAATAATTACCTTGGCTGGCCTATGATGTTGTCATTTTGGATATTGATTTGTTTTGGTACCATGGGCTTACCTCATACCTTAGTGCGCTTATTTGCGGTTAAAGACCGTCATTCACTGAAACGTGGCATGGTATGGGGAACGGTGATTTGTTTCCTGATGACCTTATTACCGCATTTGTGTGGTGTTCTGGGCCGTGCGCTTTATCCTGAATTAACCATACCTGATGACATTATGCCCAAGTTGATTTCTGGTTTGTTTAGTCCATTTTGGGCAGGGGTGTTACTTGCAGCTCCCATAGCAGCAGTGATGTCGTCGGTGGACTCCATGTTATTGCAATCGGCGGTGAGCCTTGTTCGTGATGGTGCGGTAAAATTATACCCTAGCTTAAATGCATCGCAACAGATCAGGTTAACCCGCGTGGCGATGTTGCTGATCACCGTCGTGGCAACTTATTGGGCCATGAAGCCGCCAGAGATGATTGTGTGGATCAATTTGGCAGCATTTGGTGCGTTGCAGGCAGTATTTCTATGGCCGATTATAGCGGGGGTGTTTTGGCCTAATATTAAAGGACATAGCGCCTTTTTAGCCATGTTCTCTGGATTAATCAGTTATCTTGGCTTACAACTAAATGCGCCGCTCATGTGGCATGTCCATCCTATCGTGCCGGCTTTAGCCTTGTCATTATTGGTGATGTTATTGTCGCATGTGATTGTGATACAAATGAATAGCAAGGTGCTTAATTCTTTAGAATAGTGAATGATAATTTTAATGTATGTCATGATTGTTATTCGATTTTTTTAATATTGAGGCATTTACTTGTGTGTATTTTGATGCGAGTGTGTAACTCAAAATAGAATTAGTTTATATTTGTGCCATATAATAATTATAATGGTGCCAATATGCATACTCAAACCTCTTCAACTGATGATGTGTCGTCAGTCATATCATCTGAGCCGTTATTAAATGAGACGACCACTCAGCCCAAAACTTGGCAAATGCCAGACACCCTAGTGATCATCTTTTTTGTTGCTTTAGCGGCAGCATTGCTAACCTATATTATTCCAACAGGCTCCTTTCAAACTCAGGAAGTGAGCTACCTTACCGAGGGTATTGAAAAAAGCCGCAGTGTTATTGATCCTAGCTCGTTTGCCTATGCGCTTGATGATAAAGGTGAGCCCCAATTGGCTCCGGTTGGGTTGTTTGAGGGGAATGGTGGTGCAGGTTTCTTTAATTTTGCGTTTGAGGGGCTAGTATCTGGCTCTAAATGGGGCAGTGCGATTGGGGTGATCATGTTTATGCTGGTGATCGGCGGATCATTTGGTGTGGTCATGGCAACGGGAACCATAGACAATGGGATCTTAAAACTGATTGATAAAACTCGGGGTAATGAAGCGCTATTTATTCCAGTGATCTTTGTGCTTTTTTCACTCGGTGGTGCTGTTTTTGGCATGGGGGAAGAGGCGATCGCCTTTGCCATTATAATCTGCCCTTTGATGATACGGCTCGGTTATGACGGGATCACGACTGTGATGGTCACCTATGTGGCCACCCAGATAGGTTTTGCCAGCTCCTGGATGAACCCTTTCAGTGTGGCCATTGCTCAAAGTATTGCGGATGTTCCTGTACTGTCAGGCTCAGGTGTTCGGGTGGTGATGTGGGGTGGATTTACCCTGATGGCGCTTGCTTTTACCCTGCGTTACGCTAATAAGGTGAAGCGAGATCCTGAGTATTCGTTTAGCTATCACAGTGATGCCCATTTTCGAGAGAGTCAAAGTAAAGCCAGCCTAGATTGCCGCTTTAATCTCGGTGATATTCTCGTGTTAATGACGATTGTGGCGACGCTAGTGTGGGTGATTTGGGGGGTGGTATCCCAAGCTTGGTTTATCCCTGAAATCGCGAGTCAGTTTTTTACCATGGGGATTGTGATTGGTATCATCGGGGTGGTATTTAAACTCAATGCGATGAAAATCAATGATATTGCTATTAGTTTTAAGCAAGGCGCTGCAACCATGTTAGAGCCTTGTATTTTAGTCGGCTGCGCCGCGGGGATCCTGATTTTATTGGGTAATGGCGGCCCCAGTGAGCCTAGCGTACTCAATACTATTCTTAACAGTGCCGGCAATCTAATCGGCCAGCTACCTGATGCTTTGTCAGCTTGGTTTATGCTGATATTTCAAACCGTGTTTAACTTCTTTGTGACCTCAGGTTCGGGACAAGCCGCATTAACGATGCCGTTAATGGCACCACTTGCTGATCTTGTTGGCGTGACCCGGCAGGTGTCTGTATTGGCATTTCAACTCGGAGATGGTTTTAGTAATGCTTTGGTGCCCACATCGGCCTCATTGATGGCCACCTTAGGCGTGTGCCGTGTGGACTGGGGCGATTGGCTCAAGTTTATCTGGCGATTTATGCTGGCACTATTTGTGCTCTCGAGTGTGGTTGTGGTGGGGGCGCATTATTTGGGGTTTAGTTGATAAAGTAGGCAATAAAACGGCATCATGGATGCCGTTTTACTTTAGTACGATATGAAAATTATCAACAGTATCTTATTGTCATTTTATTAAAATTGAATTTTGTAACCTGCAAAAATTACGCGTCCAGTGATATTGTGAGTATTATCGTCGTAGCCTGGGTATCCCAGCTCGTAATTTACATTAGGCATAGCATCAAATAAATTGCGCGCACCTATAGAGGCTCTACCATAGTTATCCATATCGTATGTTAGGCTTAAATCCCAAATTGTACTTGATGCAAAGTCTTGTTTATTGATACCAGATGCTTGTTGAGCGGCGGTTTCTCCATCATATGCATCTATATATTTAGCCAGTAAAGATGCTGTTATTGCACCGTAACTATAACCAAATGAGGCGTTTACACGTATGGGTGGATAGCTTTTGCTGCCTAAGACATCGTAACGTTCTGCAATTGGACTATCTTGTTCGGTAAAAGTGAGTGCATAGGTTCCCTCGACACCAAAATTGAGTGTCCCATAATCGGCTAGTTCGTATTGAGACTTAAACGAAATATCAATACCTGAGGTTTCAACGCCTGCCATGTTGATAAAACCAGCGCCAATTTCTTCTATTTCTCCAGCCGCATTACGTTTCACAAAAATTGTGTTTGGATCATAAGCGTCTAAACCTGAGCTCGCTTCTAAATCTAAAATAGCTTGTTCATCGAGAAAATTAACTTGGTTGCTGATTTGAATATTGTAATAATCTAAAGATAAGGATACATCATCAACAATGTTCCAAACACCACCGAAAGAATATTGATCTGACTCTTCTGGTTCAAGGTCAAGGTTACCGGTACTTGTTCTCAAATATGAATTTTCTTTACAAACATCAGCTTTTTTTCTATCGGCTTGAGGCAGGGCTTGACAGCTTTTTGTATCGGTAACTCTACCGTAACTGGTTGCTTTTTCACTAAAAAGGGCATCAAGCGCTGGGGCGCGAAATCCTTGACCATATGAGGCTCGCAGTACTAAACTATCTACAACCTCATAACGGACATTAATAGAACTTGATACCTGACCTTCATCAGGAATGCTATATTCGTCATAACGACTGGCGAGTTTGACGGTGACATTACTAAGAACAGGAATATCGACCTCTACATAAGCGGCTTTATAGCTTCTTTCACCTGCTGCATCGCCTCCATATGTACCGATAAGGTCTTCATTTGATTGTTGAGCGTCACGTTTATCTGAATATTCCATTTTTTGGTATTCAGCGCCAACTGCGTAGCCGATCGTGCCGCCATGTAACTCTAGTGGTAGCTCAGATGCCCAAGACAGACTCGTCCCTGTTGTTGTCGTTTCCGCTTTACGCGTTGCGGTATGAAGAAAACTAGTTAATGTCTCTTGAGTCGCATTACCGCCACGAACGAAAGGATTGTATCGTCCTGTGTCAACCGCTACTTGTAGCTCGTCATTAAATACGTACGAGTTGGTTGTAATATCGACGTTTTGATCTGAATATTGTACATACCAGTTTAGTGAACCAGCTTCTAATTCAAGGTTTATACCAGTAACAAAGTCAATGACATTTGATTCAAATGCAGTTTCGCGATCAGCAACATCGGTTAATCGATGGAATACTTGGATATCTGAAACATCAGCTGTCCCTCGTGTTGGATTATTGGGGTTATCCGCGGTCATGTATAGATCCTCTGAGTACAGAGATGTAGAAGCCGTTATTGATTTATCTCTCATGATTATGGCTTGGCCAAACCATTCAATTTCATCACTGATGTTATAGGTCATATTGGTAAATAGTGAGTCTTTGGTTTGCTCTGGTAAATAATCTTTACCATCGTAGTAATTCCAACCACAACGTGTGCCTTCGTTGTTTACAATGCGATCGGCTGGACAGTCTTTACCTGCGACATAATCTCCTGTGTAAACTTTTTTGCCAGTAATTGGATCTTTAGTTCCTCCATACACAGGAACAGGCCTGTATGTTCCTTCAGGTGCATATAGTTGACTTCGCGCGTAGCCTTCATCCCAGTTGGCGGATAGGTGTTCGCGGCTGCCCCCTTGAAGTGAATCAAAATCTTTATGTTCAATGACGATTAAGCTGGTACTTTTATCACTGTTACTCCCGAAAGTGAGTGTTGCAGATTTCTCATCTCGATCACCTTGAGTTGGGTTACTCATATTGATCCCTAAAGCTAGGCCGTCGAAGCTTTTCTTTAGAATAATATTAATGACGCCGCCAATGGCATCAGAGCCATAAATTGCAGATGCGCCATCACGAAGAATTTCAATTCTCTCAATGGCTTCCATTGGTATTAAGTTTAAGTTGGTTGCCCCATCCCCTAGGCTCGCTGATGGGGCAATACGGCGCCCATTAATCAGTGTCAATGTACGACTGGAATCGAGCCCCCGCATGCCTGAACTAGCATGATTACTGGCAGAGCTACCTGCATCACTAATAAAGCTGCCGCCAGTGTTATATGGCATTTGTGCTAATACTGCAGAAATATCATTGAGGCCTGTTTTTGCTATATCCTCAGATGACAATACGGTAATAGGTAAGGCTGTTTCCATATCGGTACGCTTAATACGTGATCCTGTTACGGAAATACGCTCTACTTTTTCATCTTCATTTGCTGCAAATACTGCGGGTGCAGTTAGCGCTGTTGCCGCTGCTGCGCTCGTGATTAATGAGTATCGAATAGCCTTTGCTATTGTTGAATTTAATAACATCTCGTCTCTCCCTGGTGTAATCTTCAATTTTTATTATTAGAGTTTATTGTTGTTTTTTTTGTGTAACAGTGGAGTAGTTCCTTTACGCCTCCTTTGTTTTTTGTGCTCCCAATATGTTTATCGTGTGTTTTGTCTATGTTTGTTTTGTTTTGCAATCGTAATTACTGGGTGGGAATAGAAGCACTTTTCAGTAACATTAGCAATTGGTGGTGATACATTTTTTTGGATCTAATACCGCTAATTACGATTAATATGTTTATTTTTCTTTACAGCTTAAAAGGAGGGATATCTGCTGTTTTAAAATGTGTTTACTTCAAGGAAAGGTAAGCGAAGGGGCGAGTAAAATTAAATATTAGGTTGACTGTGTTAATATTAGAATATGTGATCCACATTGGTTTCGGAAATGGAAGAAAAGTGGTTTGCTCGATAGTTTTGATTATGATAAAAATAAGCCATTAACATAGATTTAATGGCTGTAACTTGTGTGGTATCTATTGGGTTATTAGGCGGTGAGTGTATTGGGGCGGTAGTGAGACAGGTAACGGTATGCAACATAAACCACCACTGCCGTTGATATCAATAATTCTCCTTGTGCTGCATAGGTGACCCAATCCGTGAACTGACTTTGCCCGTAAGACTGGCTTAACCAATGGGCTGTTTTAAAGAGTGCCGTTGCACCAATCACCATGGGGAAGGTAAAGGCGGCATAACCTGGTGAAAATGGCAGTCTTAATAAGTGAAGGAAAGCTAAGTAGATAACACTGGTCATTAATACTGCAATACTCAGCAGCAGCCCGACGATGACGAGTGAAGGCTGGGCACTCACCGTTAAATATCCGGCTAAAGATAAGCTGGCTGGTGCTGCCATTATCGCAATGGTAGGCTTGGCAGCATCTTGAATCGGTGCGCAGAATATTAAACGGTATAGCATAATGGGCAGCATGATGAGGTAGCAGGCCATGCCAAAGTTGAGTGTGGCATTGGCTAGCCACTGGTATTGATCGCCGGGGAAACTCACCGCTGCGACAATGATCCCAATTGGGGGCACAAACCAGCTTGGTACCATATGTTCGAGTTTAAAATCAATCGCGCGAAAGTAAACAAACATGGTTAAAAATACAATATGAATAGCAATGGCTGCTAGCCATAACAACAGCCCTTGGTTGGGGAAATACTGCCCTAAAGTATTAGAGACTATCATCAATCCCATTGCGAAGGTGGGAATTACGCTACCTACCACAGGGTGTGAAAGTTCCTGTTTTAGGATGTTTGGGTGAAGGATAAATTTAATCACTAATGAGATTAACATCACTGCGGCTATCGCTGCGCCGATAAGTTGCCCGCAGCCATCGATGTCAGGCAGCATGCTTTCCCATGCCCAACCTAAGCTAGCAATGGCTAATGCCAATCCTGCCATAGGGCTTGGGAGTCGAGATGCATGATGTGAGATTTTTTTTAATGAATATTTCATCTCTATTGTCCTAATAAGTCGTCCATGGCTTAATAGTAAAAGAGTATTTTTGATAATAATATTTGATTCTAATTATTCTTTAGTTCATTTTTACTTAATACCTCAAATTGAAGCCTTGTGATTTCTTATCACGATAATAACGGCAGATAAAATATGTATCTTATTACATGAATTAAACTAGACGAGAATGGCCCTGCTTATACATTGCTTTTAATTGGTCATCAATAGCTTTGAGCACATCGGTACGGTTAATGATACCAATCAGTTTATTCGATTCATCGATGATGGGGTATATTTTAGGTTTAGCATGTGTCATTTGTTGTGCTAAATCTAGCACTGAGCCTTCAGGTCGCACAGTAAGCGGGTTAGCATGCATTATATCACCTACGACATAATGGTTTTCATTCAGGTAGGTAGCCTCAAGCATTTTTATTAGACAATCTTGCTCAGATAAAAAACCGATAACATAATTGTTTTCATCAATAACAGGCCCACCAATTTGCTTAGCGTTAAGGAAGAGTTCCACAGCTTCTGCAATATGCATATTGACAGTAAATGTCACTGGATGTTGGTTCATAAAACTAGATATTTTAATTGATTCCATGTTCCATCCCTTAATGTTAACTAAATTGTATTCACTAGTCAGTAAGTTAGCACTTTGATTATTCTTATCTCACTGTGTATAAGGTTAGTCTGATTTTATTTTTTTTGTTAAAAAACATAAAATATCTGTGACTTAGCATGTATTTGATAGGATGGGCCTATACTCAAGCGACTTCATGATGTTTGTTTCAGAGTCCCCGTAGGATAGATGAGTAAGGCAATGATTGAGATAATGACCATCTCCTTAAATGTAAAAAGTATAGTTATAAAAAAACCAGATAGGATCTGGTTTTTTTAAGTCACTATTGGGTTATGTTATTGAATGTTTTCAGTATCACTAAACTCACCTTGAAATAATGCTGATGATAGATAACGTTCTGCTGCAGAAGGTAATATCACCACAATGTTTTTATCTTTAAACTCAGGCAATGCAGCAATACGATTTGCAGCAACGACTGCTGCGCCGGAAGAGATCCCAACGAGAATGCCTTCTTCCTTCATTAGGCGTTGAGCCATTTCAATAGACTCTTCATTGGTCACTGCTTCGACTCGATCAATCATCTCTAAATCAAGATTGCCAGGAATAAAACCTGCGCCTATTCCCTGTATTTTATGGGGGCCTGGTTTTATCTCCAGCCCTGAAAGAGTTTGTTGAATAACCGGCGAATCGGTAGGCTCTACCGCGACGGAAGTGATGGCTTTACCTTGAACGTTTTTGATGTAACGGCTCACACCAGTAATCGTACCACCAGTGCCAACGCCAGCAACAATAACATCGACTTCACCATCAGTGTCATTCCAAATCTCTGGCCCTGTGGTTTTTTCATGAATATCGGGATTAGCAGGGTTGTTAAATTGCTGTAATAAAATATATTTGTCGGGAGCAGATTGGCAAATTTCTTCCGCTTTATCTATCGCTCCTTTCATGCCTTTAGCCCCTTCAGTAAGCACGAGTTTAGCACCAAGAGCTTTGAGAAGTTTACGACGTTCCAGGCTCATCGTGTTTGGCATGGTTAGTGTCAGCTTATAACCACGAGCTGCAGCGACATAGGCGAGTGCTATTCCTGTATTGCCTGAAGTTGGCTCTATTAACTCTTTATCTTGAGTCAGTGTCCCTTTTTTTTCGGCATCCCATATCATATTGGCACCGATACGACATTTAATGCTAAAACTTGGGTTTCTAGCTTCAATTTTAGCTAAAATATTACCTTGACTAACGCGTTTTAAACGAACAAGGGGGGTGTGACCGATAGTATGTGAATTATCTTCAAAAATGTTGCTCATGGCTCGCAGCTCCTAACAATACAGTAGTTGAATCATAATCGCCTTTTACAGCAATAGAAGTGATTGTTTGTTCTTCTTTATTCCATTTAGTTATCAATATTGCTTTATTTATTCGAATTTTTTAATTTTTCATATGTTATAAAGTGCTAGTATGATGTTTTTTATGATTAATTTAACATTATCTTAAGCGTTTGTTCAATGATTGAATATAGGTCCATTTCGGTCAAACTGTCAGTATGCCGCTAAAAAATAAATAATAATAATAATAATAATAATAATAATAATAAGTGATTAATGATATGACGATTCAGAATCAGGATGCTGATCCTAAATACATGGTGACACCGTTGGCTTTTCAGATGGCACCTGAACTACTTTATGTTCCACTGGCTAGCCCTTTAAAGCGTTTTTTGGCAATGTTCATCGATGCTTTATTTGTGGCTGTATTGGCTGAGCAAGCGGGGTTTATTTTTATATTTTTTGTTGGTTTAACCTTATCAATACAGAAAAAAAGCCGTGAATTAGGCAAATTATTCCAATGGTTTTTGTACCTTGTGATGTTATTTATGCTCTTGGTTACAGTTAACAATTTAGTTTCACCTGCCACATCAAGTGAAGTTGAGAACGGTAATGAAGGTGAAGAGTTAGGTACAATGAAAGAGCGTATTGTGCTTTTGGGTTCTGGGTCTAAAGTTATGAGCCTTTATCAGTGTGAAGATATTGAGTGTGCGGAAAACGAACTAATAGACTTGATCACAGTACTTAAAGAATCAAATGTAAATAATAATTTGAAAAGTTCGGTATTAATCAATTTGGTTAATGATTTATCTTTTTCCTCAGTAGAAAAAAATACCCTGCTAGATATACTGAATACTGAGTTACCTCAGTATTCAGCGAATATGACTGACATTGGGGATGTAACAGCTAACCAATGGCCAGATAAAAAAGCGACTTATCAGATGTCCGATAACAATTCTTCAAAAAAATATTCTTACCAGAATGAGTCAAGAATCGAACAAGAATCGGATGATAAATACAGCTTACTCGAGTGGACTAAAGGCTTGTTAAATGATCTGGGACTTGGTTTTGGGTGGGCAGCATTATATTTTACTGTCTTTACTGCCTGCTTTGACGGACAGACGTTAGGAAAAAAATTATTTAGAATACGAGTAGTTCAACTCGATGGTACAGAACTGTCGTTTTGGTGTGCCTTTGTCCGTTATGGCGGTTATGGTGCAGGTTTTGCGACTGGATTATTAGGTTTTTTGCAGATTTATTGGGATGCTAATAGACAAGCTATTCAAGATAAAATATCGGCTACTGTGGTGATTGATTTGAGTCAATCGAGAGTTAATAGAAATATCAGCAAATTCAAACAGTAAATTGCTTAATATCATTAATTTTATCAGCAAAATAATACTCAATACACCGCTTCAATGAATTTATGTCCCTGCTCCCTTATATGGCAGGAAAGTAGGCCTATCTCTGTTTTTTAACCGCCTTATTGCCCAGAATTAAGTCTCATTTAAATGTTGTGAAAAAAGCAAAATATGAATCCTTGCCACTTAGCGCATATGAAAGTTTCAAAATGCTAATTCAAGGTGTTACAGGGATCTCGATATTATTATCTGTTACTACAGATAACTTTTATGTGGTCGCTGAACTGATGGTTACGGTTTATCTGATGATTATCAGAATTTTTGAAGTGGTAGGTACATTTTCAGGCAATGAAGTGACTTGACCAATGGGTGTAGCCATAGTCAGTGAGCTAAGTGAAGAATAATATGTCTTAATTATATATGTTTAATGGTGTTAGTTTTATGATTTTCAACACCATTATTGATTACTGTTTAGATAGATTGATGTTCAATTTTTAATTTAAAAGCTTTTTTGGTCTCTTCATCTGCTTGACTGTACCAGAAATCGAGCATTTCACTGATACTTTTCTGATCTTGTAAAGCGGGTGTTGTTTGCAAAATGGCTTCTTTTTCTGCTTGTGTTGAATTTGCAGTAATAGAGGGGACGACATTGATAGGTGCTAATGCTTTAATGGCTGCATGGCCATCTGTTTTATTGTAAGCGAGAATCTCATTATCATAATCACGTCCCAGCTGGATCCCTTCTTTGTTTAGGGTGTCGATTTGACTTTCAAGTTGATGACCTTGTTTATCTTCGATGGAAACATCGGGTGATTGGTTAAAGTGTCGAGCTTGACTGTTGGATTTTAAGGTAGGTAAAGATAAGTGATAATCTGCATCTGTTGCTGTGAAGCTGATGATGATAGCTGCTGAATTAAATCGATTGATTTGTCCCTGATCTCTGTATGTGGTGTGGTACTTAAAGACTATCTGATGGCGTCCGTTTTCAAGTTCAATTATTTTTTTTGAAGTTGTTTTTTCCCCATTTACCACAAGAATCTCAGCGGATTCTGGCAATGTTAAGCTGATATTTGCTAATGTTGGTGCGGTAAAAATAAAGGATATTAAACCTGATAGGCTGGTGAGCAGTAGGGCTTTTTTCATCAAACGATCCTAGTGTAAACATATGTTTTTTTATTTATAGGCCTTTATAGCACTTTTGTTGGAGAAATACCGCATCATTTTTAGATGGCTTATGCACCATGATCGTAAAATCAATCTCAAAATGTTGCCGTTTAGCTCTTCTCAATATTTGTTTATCAGGTAAAATGCCGTTATTTTAGCTTGCGCTTTGCTAAGAATGTGTACGGGAAGTGTTTGTTCAGGAGTCACGATGATAACAGCGTATGTTTATACTGATAGAAAATTAGCAATTAATGAATTAAATATTAAAGATGGTGTACCTCAAGGGACACTTTGGTTAGATCTTTTTAAGCCAAGCGATGAAGAAAGAGAATGGCTCAGTAAATACTCTGTTGAAGAAGTGCCTGATGAAGAGGATATTAATGAAATTGAAGCGTCTGCACGTTTTTATCAAAACAATGATGGCTTGCACATAAATTCCTTATTTCCTCTGAGACTGGGCCAAGATATACGTGGCGTTAACGTTTCTTTTAACCTACGCAAAGATTTTCTCTTAACGATGAGAGAGGATGACGTTGGTTTGATCCGCTTGTTACGTAACTACCTTCGATTAGGGCGTATTGAGGTGAGTACCCCACAAGGATTGTTTCTGGAACTTTTCAATCTTAAAGTTGACTATTTATCTGATCTTATTGAGGATATCTATTCAGTAGTCGATGGTGTTAGTGAGCAAGTTTTTGACAATGATAAGCTTGATAAAGTATTTAAGTTGATCACTTTACAAGAAGATTCAAATGGTAAAATTCGACTTAGCCTTTTGGATACTCAACGCTCATTACGTTACATGCAACGCTATTATCGTGGGCAGTTAACCGAGGAGAACCTGAAAGATCTGCGTGAAATGTTATCTGATATTGAGTCGTTAATGCCACACAGTCAGTTTATTTTTGACAAGTTAAATTTTTTGTTAGATGCGGCGATGGGATTCAGTGGATTACAGCAGAATAAAATCATTAAAATATTCTCTGTTGCTGCGGTTATTTTTCTTCCCCCAACGGTGATTGCCAGTGCCTATGGGATGAACTTTGTTAATATGCCAGAATTAGCATGGCGTTTTGGTTATCCTATGGCCATTGTGATGATGATAGCTAGTGCGGCTGGGACTTACTTTTTCTTTAAAAGGAAAGGTTGGCTATAGTCTTGGTAAAGTCAAATATCCTAATATTAGGATATAAATGTTTACGCTCTATATCGACACAGCGATGTTTATATCATCAAAAATTCTCTGTTATGGGTGTTATTGACGTTTATGTAGATTCAATTCCCCGATGAAATGAGTTTCTATTTTATTTCTTAGGGTATTTTGAACCATTTTCGCTAGTGGCTAAAAATGAAACGTGACATTGATGCATTTGAGGATGTGCTTGGAAGGGATTGGTAATGAGGCTAGTGGTTCAGGATTAGCCTTATTACCTGTTATAAAGGGATAGTAATAATAAATTTTGCTCCTTCGAGCTGTGAATCTTCAATTTCAAGTTTACCACCATAGCTGGTGACAATTTCATGGCATACTGCCAGCCCTATTCCTTGTCCTGGTTTGTGGGTATCAGCTCTGACACCACGCTGGATGATTTTTTGTTTTATGCTATCATCAACGCCTTGACCATCATCTTCAACAGTCAATACAAACTCTCCGTGGTCATTATAGCTGGCACTGACTCTTACTTGGCTAATACAGAGTTTAAAAGCATTTTCCATTAAATTTCCGCAAAGTTCCATTAGATCGCCCTTGTCGCCTGGGAACACATGTTCGATGGGAATATATGCTTCAAAAATGACTTGCTTATCACGATAAACTTTAAACAACATCTGTGATAATTGATTGACAAGAGGTGCAACTAACGTATGTTCTTGTTTTAATCCTTTACGACCTAACATGGCGCGTTTTAGTTGGTATTTCACCAAAAGATCCATTTGGCTCACTTGTTCCATGATTTTTTCACTGGCGCTGGTTTTATCTAAACTGGCATCATCTGTTATGGCGTGAACAGCAGCGAGTCTGGTTTTAAGGCTATGGGCTAAATCATTCATCGCATTTTGATATCGATCTTGCTGTGCGCTTGATTGACGTAATAATTGGTTCAGTGCTTGCGTTACACCTTCAAGTTCTATTGGGTAATCTTGAGATAAGCTTCTTGATTTTCCGTTGTTTACGCTTTCTAGTTCGGATCTCATTCGTACTAAAGGCCGCATCCCCCAGTAACCTGCACTGATAAGTAACACAAATGCTAATGCTAATACCATGGCTAATCTTATATAGGTTCGACGACTAAATTTATCCATTTCTGCTTCAAGGTTTTCAGCATCCTTCATTACCAATAAATTGTACTTGTTACCGGCAATTTCAACGGCTAAAAGATAAATAAAGTAACCTTTCTTATCCGCTAAGCTGAGATAGTAAGGTGGGGAGTCATTACGGATCTCATTAAATCGTTCGCAGGTATCAAATAGCCCTTTATCGACTGCTAAGGATGAGGTCCATACTTGCCTAAATGTATCGTCACAACTGGCAATAACATAGCGTTTAGGGGTGTTATTCTCATCAAGCCATTCACTGGTTTCAGGGATCAAATCATGTTCTCTAAGCTCGGCTGCTACTTTGGGGATCTCAGCGATGAGTTGTGCTGTCTCTTTGTTGTAGCTATTTTGAGCATGTAAAATGTTGATCATCCAAGCGAGGCCAAAACCTACCAAGGCAATAATTGATAATGAAGTGAGAAACATCCGAGTGAGCAGACGTTTTCTAGGCCTAAATTTTAGCTGCATGGCAAGTTAAATTTATAGCCTTGGCCGCGTATCGTGGCAATAGGATTGTCGAGACCTCCCTTAGTTAGTTTCTTTCTTAATCGTGAAACCATCACTTCTATGGTGTTAGGATCACCTTCTTTATCTGCATAAACGACATCCAATAACCGTTGTTTAGCGACGACTTCGTGGCAATGTCGCATCAAATATTCGAGGATCAGATACTCAAAAGCAGTGACCTCCATGAGCTCTTCGTGCATGCTTACTTGTTTTGCAGCAAGATCTAAATGCAGCGGTCCGCTGGTGATAACTGGCTTGACGAAGCCTGCGCTGCGTCTCACTAGGGCATCGAGTCGAGCGACGAGTTCTTCTTTTTGAAATGGCTTGACTAAATAGTCATCTGCTCCAGCATTTAAACCTTCTACTTTATCTTGCCAATTTACCCTTGCTGTTAAAATCAACACAGGGGCTTTTAAACCGTTATCACGTAAACTTTGGATGAGGCTTATACCATCTTGATCCGGTAAACCTAGATCGATAATAGCCACGTCAATAGGATAATTAGTGGCTTGATAAAACCCTTCTTTGGCTGTTAATGCCACTTGAACTTGATTACCTAAATCGCTTAATTGTACTTTGAGATGATGGGAAAGGATTGGATCATCTTCAACAACCAAAATTCTCATGTTGTTATGCCTTTATTGTTCTTTTGTACAGTTTACCTACATACTCTGCGATGTGCCAACAGTGTGTATATTGATCTAATCAATTATTTTACGTGAAGTTATCTTAACCAGAGCTGACTTGTGTATTGAACTGATATGATATAAACGCTATTAGATGTGGTTTTATCAGAGAAACTGCTAGTTATGTAACGTTAGATTCGTTAAAATGCCGCAAATTCGTTACCAATGAGAAACATCTAATGGGATTGTTTAAAATGGGGCTGTTTGTTGTCTTAAGCATAATAACCTCCAGTGCCTTTGCTGCTGTTTTTACTTTTACTGCCATTCCTGATGAAAATGAGAGTCAGCTTCGTACACGTTTTGAAAAGGTGGCCACCTATTTAGAAACAGAATTGGGCGTGGAAGTGAAATATATTCCTGTTAAATCTTATTCTGCCGCAGTAACTGCATTTAGAAACAATCAAGTTCAATTGGCGTGGTTTGGAGGATTATCAGGGGTTCAAGCACGTCGTTTAGTACCAGGCTCTGAGGCAATAGCCCAGGGTGATGAAGATCAATTTTTTCAAAGTTATTTTATTGCCCATGAGTCAGCACAGATTTTTCCATCTGACAGTTTCCCTAATTTAAATGGTCTGACCTTTACCTTCGGTGCTAAAGGCTCTACATCTGGTCGTTTGATGCCTGAGTTCTTTATTGAAAGAAATCTAGGTAAAAAAGCCAAAGATGTATTTAAGCGGATTGGTTTTTCAGGCGATCACAGTCGAACTATTATACAAGTGCAGTCTGGTGCTTATCAAGTCGGTGCAGTCAATTATAAAGTTTGGGAAACGGCTGTTGAGAAGGGACGTGTTGATTTGAATAAAGTTAGCGTGATATGGCGAAGTCCGACTTATCCAGATTACCAGTGGACGGTTCGAGAAGGCGTTAATGACATTTTTGGTAAAAACTTTAAGCAACGTTTGACTGAAGCATTACTGGGTATGGATGATCCTGCGCTCCTTGCTAGCTTTCCTAGAAGGTCTTTTGTCCCTGCCGATAATCTTGATTATGAACCGATTGAGAATGTAGCTAAAGCGGTAGGACTTATTGATTAGTCTTAATAATATTACACTTAAGTATGCGGATAAGCTGGCTATTCGTCAGCTTTCTTTGTCAGTAAAACACGGTGAAAAACTGGCTATCATAGGCTCTTCTGGTGCAGGTAAATCAACTTTACTCTTCCACCTATACTCCTTAGTTGAAGATAATGCCGCCTATTGTTCTCAAAAGCAGGGATTAGTTGAAGGGTTAAGTGCCTATCATAATGTGTATATGGGAGGGCTTTCACGACATCATTGGCTCTATAATGTGATTAACTTAATCTTGCCTTTTAAGACGCCGCTGATGGAGGTAGAAGCTCTGTGCCGGGAATTATCGTTAGATGTCTCTATGCATCAAAGAGTGGCTGAACTTTCTGGTGGACAAAGGCAAAGGGTGGCTTTAGCACGAGCCCTATACCAAAAAAAGACAATTTTTATTGGTGATGAACCATTTTCTGCGTTAGATCCATTGATGGCTGACAATTTGTTAAAAATGGTGTTAACACGTCATTCGACTGCCATTATGGTACTGCACGATAAATCCGATGCATTGGCGCATTTTGATCGTATTATCGGCTTACGTGAAGGGGAATTATGCCTTGACGTCACTCAAGGTGACATGAGTAAAGAGTTGGTTGACTGTTTTTACTCTGGAAAATCATTATTTCAGCATAGAAATGCTTAGGCCATTACTTTTTATAGGTTATTGGCAAAGAGTTACCTTGGCTTTATGGACTATTGCTTGTGTTTGTTTCTATTTCTGTGACACTGAAATTATTTCACTCGATCCTTGGAGTGAGTTTCAGCGTATAGGACTTGGGTTAATGAGTCCTGATTTTTTTGCCACTGAATATTTGTTTGAAGCACTATGGCAAACGGTCAGTTTTGCTTTGTTGGGGATCATTGTTGGCTTGTTTTGTGGTGCTCCCTTAGCGCTGATATATGCTCATCCCTTCATTGCCGTTTTATGTGCCATGATCCGTTCAATCCATGAGATTTTTTGGGCGATGTTATTTTTGCAAGTATTTGGCTTATCTCCTATTACGGGGATCCTTGCCATTGCACTGCCATATGGTGCGACTTTTGCTCGAGTGTTTCATGACATCTTATTGCAGTCACCCACAGTCACAAGACAAATTTTACCTGCTAATACGGATAAAATTAGCGAGTATTGTTATGCGCGGATAAGCCATGCCCTGACGCCCATATTGGCCTATGTCAGGTATCGTTTTGAATGTGCATTAAGAAGCAGTGCTGTGTTGGGGTTCATTGGTATGCCGACATTAGGTTTCTATTTAGAGACGGCATTTAGGCAGGGCAATTACCATGAAGGATCTGCGTTATTGATGCTGTTTATTGCGCTAATAGGCACTATTTCATTTTGGTGTCGGCCACGCTTAATCGTTATTTATTTGATTTTATCTTTGCTCACCTTACCGAGTATTCCCTCTATCGATGGCATGCTATTGTGGCGTTTTATTAGTCAGGATATTTTACCACCAGCACTCCCAAATCTAGAGTCATTTACTCCCCTTCACTTTGTGGGTGTGATTAAATGGGGCCAAAATATATTATTTGAACAAGCCTTTCCAGGCGTGATAATTACTTTGCTTTTGGCATTAACGGCACTGGCTATGTCGCACTTTGTAGCCTTATTTCTGACATGTAAGCTATTAATGACAGGGGTGTTTTCGCATTTAATGCAGTTGTTCTTACTTATATTAAGATCAATCCCAGAATATATTTTTGCTTTTATTTTTATGATGTTACTCGGTCCTTCCATGTTACCAGCGATGTTAGCGTTAGCATTGCATAATGGAGCGCTTATTGCTTTTCTTTGTTTAAAGCAGTCAGATACGCTCACGACATCTTCGGTCTATAATGGCCGCGTTGATGGGTATTGCTATGATATTTTACCCCAAATATACCCTAATTTGATGGGATTACTTTTTTATCGTTTTGAAGTCATATTAAGAGAAACTGCTATTTTTGGGATGTTAGGTGTCGCTACTTTAGGATTTTATATTGATAGTTGCTTTGTTGAGATCCGCTACAGCTCAGCTTTACTTTTAATGGGGGTAACCGGTTTACTTAATATTACCATCGACATAATGAGTCGATATTTATTGGCAAACAATATTCAGGGAAAATTGCTTTGTAAAGGAATAGTAAGCTGAATGAATGTTTTGTTTTAATAAATGTCTCGTTTGAATAAAGGTCCATCAGCAGAAAGACCATGGGACATGACTTTATTTACAGTTTATTAAGTTAAATCCATGTCAAATTTAGTTCACATAATACCATAAATGATGAACAGTGCTATGGTGAGAAAAAGAAGACCTGTTAGTAGATTTATTATCGGAGTGGCTTTGCTCATCTTTTGTTGTATCTCAGGCTTAGAAAGCACTAGGGCGATAATACAGAACCATAAAATCGACAGTAAAAGTAAGATTAACGTTGCAGATATTTTAGTTAATACACTGACATCTGGTGTTATCATAGCGGAAAACAAGACAATAAAAAAAACCATTGCCTTTGGGTTGAGTAAGTTAGTGTAAAACCCTTGTTTGAAGCCTTGTATGGGGGTTAATCGAAGATAACCACACTCAACTTTAGTGTCATTAAAGCTTGTTTTCCATTGTGCTATAGCCCCCTTTAATGCGTTAGCGCCTATCCAAGCTAAGTAACTCGCTCCGATTAGCTGGACAATTAAAAATAAGGTTGCTGAACTTTTAATGATGAGACTGACCCCAGTAAGACTTAATAAAGTATGCAGCAAAATAGCCATTGAAATTCCCAACGCTGCAGCAAGGGCTGTGCGGCGGCTCTCTTGGCTGGCCATTTTGAGCACTAACGCAAAGTCTGGCCCAGGACTGGCTAGTGCGGCACTGTGAATAATAACGAGTGAAAAAAGTAGATGAAGATCCATGTGTATATCCTTAGATAAGAGTGTTAGAAGCTAAGGATATTTTGATGGGCTGTGGCAATAAGGAATAGGATAAAATTGCAAAACAACGTGTATTTTAACTAAAGGACGCGTTGTTGAAAATACGCTGGGGTGATTAAATAGGCACTTTTAAATGCTTTGTTGAAATGACTTTGATCGAAAAACCCCACGTTATGGGCGATCTCAATGGTACTTTCACCTTTAATTAATGCTTTTTTTGCATATTCTAATCGGATCCGTTTCAGGTAAGCATGGGGAGTCATACCCACGGACTGTTTAAATTTTCTTAAAAATTGGAATTTACTTAACTCCAGTGATCTTGCTAAGTCCTCAAGTTGAAAGGCTTGGCTAAGGTCATCATGAAAGAGTTCCCGTATATAGTTAACTTGCAGCTGAGATAGGCCGTTATTTGTATGTTTTTTTTGTGGTGTCATATGACCGTGCCTTAAAAAAAGCTCTGTGATAAAAGCCATTAAATTGGTTTCAATCAGCAAGCTGCTTTCTTGTGGTGTCGTGAGCATTTGGTGTAGCTGTAAAAATGCTTGTTGTAGTTGAAAGTCTTCAACAAGTGGAGTGCTAAAAAAAATTTCTTTATGGTTTAATTCTTGGCTGATTTGAACAAGATACTCGTAAGGGATGGACATAATATGCGCTTGGTAACCAAGAGGGTCGACACTGTGACCATTATGCACTTCGTCTGGGTTTAATGTCGAAATAGACCCCGGAGATAATTGGTAACTTATGCCTTTATGGCTATACTGTTGGCATCCTTGAGAAACCACACCAATATGATAATCCAAATGAACGTGCTGTTGAAATTCGAATTTGGAAATATCTGCTTTGCATAGTACCACATCATTGATTGCAGGATTACGCCAATACTCCATGTTTTCATGTTTCATTATTTTATCTTTTGCCATCTTTATTCTGTATTAATCATAGCAATGACTGCGTGATGTGAGCGAGTAAAAAATTGCAACGGTGCCAATATTTTTCCACTATGGGTTCTGTTTTTAGTGGCCAAAAAGTACATTTATCGGTGAACTAAATACTACTTTTTGATATAAAATTAAATTTTTTTAGTTTAAAAAGTTATAAATAAATTCCCCTATAGCCATTTTTTACGTCAATACTTAAATCCTAATATAGAAGATTATTTGTTTTGAGTTTGTATAATTCATGAGTGAAAAGTTAACCACTAGTCTGAGAAGGATGTGGTTTCTAATGAATGACAGAGGTAGAAGATGGATAGTAACATGCTTGGCAAGATGAGTTTTAGAACAAAATTGTTATTAGGATATGGACTGATATTAGGCATGATGCTTGTTATCACACTCGTCGTCTTTGTCAGTGTTAAGTCACTTTCTAGCAATACATCATGGGTTAGTTTTACACATGATGTATTGAGCAAGGCCTCAAAAGTTGAAGCTGCAGCGGTTGATATGGAAACCGGCATGCGAGGGTATTTATTGGCCGGGGAAGAGAGTTTTTTAGCCCCGTACAATAATGGTAGTCAAGCTTTTGATAAACTCGTCAATGAGCTTCGAGACAAGCTTTCGATTAATACAGCACAAGTGGCCTTACTTAATGATGTCTCGGCGACACTCAGCGACTGGCAAAAAAATGTCGCTGAACCAGCCCTTGTATTGCGAGGTGAGGTTGGTGATTCCAAAAGCATGAACGATATTGCTGTAGAAGTTCAGCAAGCTAAAGGTGAGCAGTATTTAGATAAGTTTAGAGAGCAGTTAGCCACATTTATTGAACGTGAAAACACCTTGATGGTTTCGCGACAAGCAAAAGCAAGTAGAACTTATGACATTGAGGAGCTGAGGAAATCAACCCAGTGGGTAGAGCACACATATCAGGCTATCTCGATGGCTCAATCACTTCTTCTCTCTGCTATTGATATGGAAACGGGAATGAGAGGGTATTTACTTGCAGGGCAAGAGAGATTTTTAATACCTTATAACAAGGGGAAAACGCACTTCTATCAATTAATCGATGAGCTATCTAGTAAGGTGTCGGATAATCCTGCTCAAGTTACGTTGCTACAAGAGAGTCGGGTGACCATTGATGATTGGATTAGCAAGGTTGTTGAAAAGCAAATTGAATTAAGGCATCAGATAGGTGATTCCAAAACCATGGATGATATCTCTGATTTTATTGTGCAAGCCAAAGGAAATATCTACTTTGATAAGTTCAGAGGTCAGATCAAAACCTTGAAAGGAAGAGAGCATGTGCTAATGGAAGCACGTATGGAGTCGTTAGCAACGACAGAGGCGTTGGTCATTAACGTCGCCGTTTTTGGTACGTTATGCGCCATTATTATTGGGATTGCAATTGCACTTTGGCTGACAAGGCACATTATGGATCTGCTTGGCGATGAACCAGTTTATATTGCCAGTATTGCTAAGAAAGTGGCAGAAGGTGACTTATCCATGGATCTACAAAAAAATGGCGTCGATAAAGGTATCTTTGCTGAAATGAAGCGCATGATGGCATCGTTACATACCAAAGTGAGTTTGGCAGAACGTATTGCTAAGGGTGATTTAGATCAAAATGTTGAGTTGGCGTCAGATTGTGATTCTTTAGGTATTGCATTGAGAACCATGACTGATAACTTAAATGATGTATTGACTCAGACTCAAACAGCCAGCGATGAAATATCTCAAGGCAGTGCCAACGTGTCGTCCAGTAGCGCATCACTGTCAGATGGTGCCTCTAAACAATCAGCTAGTCTAGATAATATCGCCAGCTCTCTCAATGAGTTAAGCACACAAATTAATACCAATGCACAAAATGCGAATCAGGCGAGTGAATTTGCCAGTCAAGCGCAGACTGCAGCTCAAGAAGGGATTGAGAAAATGGCAGGTATGATCGTGGCTATGTCTGAAATGTCAGAGGCAAGTAAAAGTATTTCAGGATTTATTAGTATTATTGATGAAATTGCAGCTCAAACCAACTTACTTGCCTTGAATGCCGCTATTGAGGCTGCTCGTGCCGGGGAGCAAGGTCGAGGGTTCGCAGTGGTTGCGGATGAGGTGCGTAATTTAGCGGCGAGGAGCACGAGTGCGGCGGAAGAAACATCTAAGTTAATCGCAGGCTCTGTTGTGAAAACTGAAAATGGCAGTGCGATTGCCAATGAAACTGCTGAAAGTTTAAGAAATATTTTCGAGACGGTCAGTCAAACCTCAGCCCTTGTTGCTGAAATAGCGACGGCAAGCAACGAACAAGCAATAGGCGCAGAAACCATCAATCAAGGCGTAGTTGAAATAGATGGTGTGACGCAGCAAAATAATGAAACAGCTCAACAAAGTGCAGCAGCGGCGGTACAGTTATCTCAACAAGCTGAGCAGTTACAGTTGATGTTATCGCGTTTCAAATTACGTGATGTGTAAGTATTTTATTGGTATTCATTTATGCTTAGCTCATAATAACTAGCGATGCAAATGAGACTAATTTTGGAGCACAGCTTGTGAAAGGACAGATATTACGTGAAATGAAAGTTCAGCCAGCGATAGAGGCTGATTATGAAGTTGAAAGACGGGTTGCATTTATAAAACTAAAGTTAAAAGAGTCCAGCACACACACATTAGTACTTGGGATAAGTGGTGGTGTCGACTCATCTCTTGCTGGTAAATTATGCCAATTGGCAGTTGATGAGCTTAATCAAGATACAAGTTCGACGCACTACCAGTTTCTTGCTGTTCGTCTGCCTTATCATATTCAGAAAGATGAAGATGAGGCCCAGTTAGCTTGTAAGTTCATTAATCCATCAAAATTAGTGACAGTGAATATTCATGATGGGGTGAATGGGATCCACAGCGATGTCCTAAATGGACTTGATGCGAGTGATATACACATATTAGATAGTTCAAAGCGTGATTTTGTGAAAGGCAATGCTAAAGCCAGAATGCGTATGATTGCTCAGTACGAGATTGCAGGGCTAACCGGTGGTCTCGTTGTGGGAACAGATCATAGTGCTGAAAATATTACCGGCTTTTATACTAAGTGGGGTGATGGTGCTTGTGATCTGGCACCGTTATTTGGTTTAAATAAACGTCAAATTCGTCAACTAGCATCCCATTTAGGTGCCCCTCTAGTGCTGGTGAATAAGGCTCCTACAGCAGATCTTGAAGAGGATAAGCCTCAGCTTGAGGATGAAATCGCATTAGGTTTGACCTATGATCAGATTGATGATTTTTTAGAGGGCAAATCAGTAGACTCTTATGTCGATGATAAGCTGATTGGGATCTATAAAGCGACACAGCATAAACGAGATGCCATACCGACAATTTATGACTAGGAAGTAGATTTATTTTAGGCGTGTTAAGCGCCTTTTTAATGTCTCGAAATTAACTGACGGGTGTTTGCTATTAATTGGTTGGAATACTGTCGGTGATCTAAGTAAGGTGTTTTGAGTATCGACATGCTGCTGTAATGCAGTGTTGGGTCGTTATCGACAGTCATAAAAGAAATGTTGTTGAGGTCCATCGAAAGTTGCTTTACTACAACAGCACCGGCAAGGATATGCCATAAACTAGTGTTAACTTCCTTGTTGATTAATTGATTTGCCCCTATGATAATGAGCTTATCTTGTTTAAGTGCGAAAGTTAATGACAATTTACGCAAGATGGCTAACAACGACGTTATCTCGTCCTTGATTTTTTGCTTGATATAAGTTTTTATCTGCTTGTTTAAACCACTCTTGTAATGATTTACTGTAATTTGGATTAGCGACGACAGCGCCAATGCTGACAGTCATTATTATTTCAGTTTTTTCTTGTGTTGAGAGCATGATCCCTTTTTTTATTTGTACCCTGAATTTATTTAAATGTTGTTCAATTTTTTCGAGCTGTGCCATTGGAAGGATGATCAGAAACTCTTCTCCACCGTATCTGGCAATGACATCACTATCACGCTTAAAAAAGAGTTTCATATTATTTGCGATAGCGCGTAAACACTCATCACCTGCAAGATGACCGAAGGTATCATTGATCGTTTTAAAATGATCAATATCGATAATCGCTACAACCATCATTTCACCACTTCTTAGGCATAAATGATGCGTAGTGTTAAATTTTATTTCCGCACTACGGCGATTATATAAATTAGTTAAATCATCATGCTCTGCTAAAAGTTGTAACTTTTTATTGGCTTTTTCTAGCGCAAATGTACGAGTTGCTACTTTTTCTTCTAGTGCTAATTGATAGCGAATAAGTTCTTGCTTACTCATTTTAATACTCTGATATAATGTTAAAAACTCTTGAGGTGATTCTTCATCGATATGATATGAGTCGACATTACTCGTGCCTTTGCCGGCAAATTTATTGGAAATTATGTTTAAGGGATGAGTTAATCTCATGCTGATCACTTGAGCGACAATAATAGTGATGAGTAAAGAAAACAATAAGGCAGTAAGAGTGGTGAGGTATTGTGTTTCCAATAGCCTTAGTAATGGAGAAAATGGTGCCACAATATACAACTTCCAACCATTATTTAACTGGTACCGACTATAGACAAATTCAGGAGTTGAGTTTTCAAAATCATAAAGGTTGAATAAATGTAAGCTGGTATTGTAACCTTGGCCTTTTTTTACTGATTTGAATATTGAAAGTGCAGGTAGTGTTAACTTGTCCGATGCGTAGATAATACGATTATTGTCGTCCATGATGATCATAGATTGTAGATTATCTGTTTGATCAGCTCTCTCTATATTGACAAAACTGGCTAAGTTTATAAAGCCTTCGATGACCCCTACAGGTTCTTCTGCGCCTTCTTTATGGTAAATAGGCGCACTTATTGACACAGTAGGGGCACCTAAGTCTCCTTTTCCCCTGAAAGGAGGAGAAACGTATGTTTCTTGTTTATTGAATGCTTGTTGGAAATAATGAGGGTTTTTGACGGTTAAGCTCTTACTGTTGAGTTTGTCTAAGTTGAGTATTGTAATGGGCGCTGCAGCAATAACCCTAGCTTCAGCATCTGTGACTATCATGCTGCCAAAATCAGTATAGCTGTGATGTAATTTTATTAATTTCGATTGCATCCCTTGAAGATCTCGTGACGACAGGCTTAGCCAACGAGAGGCTGTAGCGATGGCTTTTTTGTGAGTATCGATAAACGCTTCTGTTGCGTGACCTAAATGGATAGCCGAGTTGTGTAATTTTTGATTAAGATTGGTTTGTTGTTGTAACATTATTTGATGGTTGAAAACCAACGCTGAACAGAGTAACGAAAGGGTTAGCACTAGGATAAAGTTGTAGGTTAATTGAGCGTTGAAAGTCCGTCTTTTTTTATCTTTTATTTTACCTTCTAGATGCCATAACCCAGAAAAAATAATGACAGCTAATGAAGCTAGAGAGACATAGATAAGTCCATTAATCCCCTGCTTTAATGTAATAAAAAAGATGTGACTGGTTGGGAGATCTGAAAGGTGAGTCGAATACAAGTAAAACAGTGGCATGCCTAAAAAAAACCAATAACTTATGTCAGCGTACAGTGAATATATGTCTTTTTTTCTGGCGTAGCCAAGCCAAATAGCTTCTAAACTAAATAATAGTAAAATATGTGGGCTTGCCCAAGCAATCATTAACCCGATTGAAGATATAATTGCACATAGCAGAGCAAACCAAGGACCTAATAATATAGCAGTAATGACAAAAAAAATATTCCCTAATATTAATTGGCTGTTAGCAAAGAGTTGTATGGGATAAAGGTTTACCAGTAAACCTATTAGGCCAAATATGACAGATAACTTTACGTGTTGCAGGTTTATTTTGTGCATATTAGGAGTATTGTTTTTATCTATTATACTCATTATAGATGCTTACCGTTAAGAATGAGAGCTTCGACAAAAGGTGTGTTGTGAGTGATCCATTATCTTATGCTTTCTGCTGCTGATTAATCATAAGCAACAATGTGTGACGGGTTATTTTTATACTAAAAAGCCGCTAATCTTTCGATTAGCGGCTTTTCTATGTTTGGTCGGGATAGCAGGATTTGAACCTGCGATCTCTTGTCCCCCAGACAAGCGCCTTACCGGACTAGGCCATATCCCGATTTTAATCTTACTAAATAAGGCCAGTAAGATGAGGCAGGACTTTAGCAATTCACTGTAGTTTACGCAAGTGATTAGTCATTCTGTTTGTTTAATTGCTTATTTTATCAGCTTTTATTGCTTAATATTCACATTAAGCTTATTTAACCGCCTCTTGGTGGCGATCTTGGTAGTGCAATAATCCTTTACTTAGTGATTGTATAGTCGTCGACCTTCACGCATGACTTCAATGAGTTCAGGTGCACTTAATTTTTTAGTGAGTCGACGTTCATAATTTTCATCGTAAATACGATACTGCCCATGTCGGTCGATAATGGTTATTTCAGCATCTTGATAGATCCCAAAGATAAGATTATCGCCAACATAGACCCAGGATTTACTATTGGGTTGCAATAAACTTCTACCTACACTGTAATCAGTTGTCGCATTAGTACATCCAAGTACTTGGCTGAGTAACGTTGGAGCAATACCATAATGACTGGTGCGATATTGAATTTCTTTTGCTGGAACGCTGCCAGGCCAATGAATGATAAGGGGGACATGCACATTGGCCGGTGACATGTTACTGCGAACTTCGTTTGGGTTACTGGTAAACACTTTACCACTGACACCTGTGATGATAATCAAGGTGTTCTCTGGTAAATTTTGTAACAGTGTAGCAAGCGTTTTATCAATGAAATTTAATGATTGACGATATTGTCTGAATAATACCTTTTGAGCAGACTTCAATGATTTTTTGGGCGGAACGGTTTCTACCCCTAAAAAGCCAATGGGAGTATCATAACTTTCTGGTGAACGTAAATTGATCAGGCTAAACCAAGGTGTTTGATGACCAGTGCTCCACTGTTTGAACTTTTCAATAGAGGCGATATCTGCTAATGCATGGCTATCCTCAACATGTGATATGTGATGTTCTAGCCCTTTAAAGATAGCATTGGGTTTGATGGCGATATCGTCGGTTGCAAACAGAGCTGCTTGATACTCTTGTTGTTTCAGTATCTGAGTAAGTACCGGAGGAGTGTCAGCTAAAGTGGCATCATTAATGTAGCTTCCTTGCAAGCCATACATGATAGAGAACATCCCATTGGACAGTTGAGTTCCACCACTTAAGTGTTGTTGAAAATCTTGATTTTCACTAGCATATTGGTGAAGAAATGGCATAGTCAGGTCATCGACCATGTCAGCTCTTAAGCTATCGATAGTAATTAAGAGGATGTTGGGTTTATTTTCACTGATGCATTGTAATGGTGTAATAGGATAACGGATGTTACTTTTGTTTTTATTATTCAAATTAGATGTACTATCAATACTCTCTATACCGTGACTTTCCATAAATGAACGTGCGGTTGCAGGGTAAGATAAGGGGTAAGCATCATCCAAGCGGGTAATGTCTTTGACTGACGCAGCATCTGCCCAGATATGAATAAGATGGCTGCTAACAAAACAAAGTCCAATGAAAGCCACGACTTTGTTGCCACATTGTATCTTATGAATGTTATCGATGCGCTTCCACAGAAAATTAGCTACTGTGAGCTCGATCGCTATGATACATAATGGCGTCACTATATAGGAAGTACCGTGCAGTAACGCATTAAGATCTGCCCATGCTAAATTGAATACAAATGGACTTAAATGGAGACCATAGTCATTATAAATGATGGTGTCATACAGTAAAATACACAGACTTAACGTTGCAATGGATGCTGCATATCCACGTAATATTTTAGAGTAAGGTAGGAGCAAGGTGACAGGAAAAATAAGTACTAGATAAACAATAAAAGACAAAAAGCTAAAATGACCAATGGTACTCATGGCCAAGTAACCCCAGCCAATCCAAGATTCTGGGTAGCCAACAGTATCTAGATAACGAAATCCGACAATCATGGCAAGAAAGCCATTGAAAAAGGCAAACCAATGCCCCCAACTTATTAAGCGCGATACGCGATCGCGGCTCATTTGTGTTTTACGCTCGACCATGTTGCTCCGCTTATTGATTAGCTAAGGGCTCTATTTATCCGTTTATGCATCTTGCTTGCATCTAAAATGAAGATATTACCCTTTCACTGATTGGGCAAGTGCTTTTGAAAATTGCTCAACAACACCCGCTCTTGCCTCTGCAGGCACTTTACGTGCCAAAAGGTCGGTGACACAGTTTCCTAGCACCATGAGTCTTAAATCGGTCGGAGCTTGATGTTTATCGAGCACTGCACTGAGTTCGGCGATAATTGATTCAACTTGTGTATTGGAATACTTTGATTGGATAGCCATAATTAAAAAGTGTCACTGTAAACTTAATATGACTGTATAGCATAACTGAAATTTGATCAGATCACGATATCCTTGCACAGTTAAAATGTCTGATTTTCGCGTAATGAGTTATAAAAAGGCAATGGTGACAAGAGTTCGTGGCCATAAATCTTCAGCTTCTTCGATTTAGTGCGTTATCGCAATTTGAGCAATATATTTGTTACCATTTAAGCTAAATTTTACTATCCTATGCTTCTCTTATTATTGGCAACGAGCATATCGTTGTTTCTTACATTAATTATCAATATTGAGGCCTATGAGTATTAACGTTGAGCAAGCTATTATCCATGCCATTTCTCAGGATCGTGAAGGTCAACTGAGTTGTCGATTACGCCCGCAGCCTTTGTTAAATAGTGAGGCAGTAGAAGCCATGCTTGAAGAGCTACACCAAACTTATACCACCAAAGCTGGTAAAGGTTTTGGTCACTTTGGAACACACGGCGAAGATGGTGAGGCTGATCCTAAGTTTGAACAGGCACTAACGGCATATCGCAATGGTGAGCTCGGATTCGTTGAGTTTTCAGGCTTAGCAGGTAAATTACTGCAAGAGGAATTGTCTAAATATGATTTCAGTCAGGGAGGATTCCTGCTGTTATCATGTTACACCCATATGACTAGTGATTACTTGTATGTTTCTTTATTGAATGCCAAGTCATCGATGACAGTGCTTGATGATATGGAGCTGTCACAAAATACCCATTTAGATCTTAAAGATGTGCAGTTAGCGGCTCGTATTGATTTGACTGAATGGCAAGCTGACAGCGACTCTCGTAAATATATATCATTTATTCGTGGTCGTGCAGGACGTAAAGTCGCTGATTTTTTTCTTGATTTTATGGGGTGTGTTGAAGGGGCTAATACCAAGGCACAAAATAAACAGTTGATGAATGCAGTTGAAGATTTTGTTTCAAGCAATGAATTAACTAAAAATGAACGTCAGCAATGCCGTGAAAAAGTATATGACTATTGTGCAGAGCGCTGTGATCTTGGTGGTGATATAGAGCTTAAAGATCTTGCTGATGAGCTGGCAGATTCTGGCATGGACTCTTTTTATGATTTTGCCCACAGTGGTGAATATGGTCTTGAAGATGAATTCCCCGGTGATAAGCCGACTTTAAGACAGTTAAAGAAATTTTCAGGCACGGGTGGAGGCGTTACCTTAAGTTTTGATGGTGCACATCTTGGGGAGCGGGTCATGTATGATCCTGTTTCTGATACCATTATTATTAAAGGTGTCCCTGCAAATTTGAAAGACCAGTTAGATAGACGTTTGCAAGGTGGCAATAATTAGTTTGATGGATTTCGATGGTTATTTCATCAATCATTCAGTGCTTGATGAAACGGCTCGAAAAATGGGAGTATCCCATGTAAACTAGTGCTTCAAAGGTGATGACTTTTGGTTATCACCTCAACATCATTAAGTCCTTCGGCCATTGCCGGTTGGATGTATTAGCCGATAGACTGTTTTTCTATCTAGGAGATAAGATGCAACTTTTTGTGAGAGACCTGACCGTGATCGATTTTTCTTACTTGTGCCCGATCCGTGGAATGGTAGGAGAAAGCTGGATTGTTGATGTGTTATTGGATGGAGGATTAGATGAGCAGAATATGCTGCTGGATTTTTCAAAAATGAAACGCATCATCAAAGACACCATTGATAATTTGGTCGATCATCGATTATTGATCCCTACCGTTTGTAATAAAACCCATTGGCAACAAGAGAGCGACACTGTTTGGGTGGACTTTACAAGTTTACAAGGTGGTATACATCTAGCTTGCCCTGAACAAGCGTTTGCACTTATTCCAAGTGAAATGATTGACTTTGAAAGCGTTAATCTTTTTTTACACACTGCATTAAGCACAGTGTTGCCGGATAATATAGAGGGGCTATCGTTAACACTGAGGAATGAAATTCACGAGACTCCTTTTTATCATTACTCCCACGGATTAAAAAAACATGATGGCAATTGTCAGCGAATTGCTCATGGACATCGTAGTCCGATTAATATTTTTGAAAATGGGATTGCTGCGCCTAAATGGGATGAGTATTGGGCAAAGCGTTGGAAAGATATCTATTTAGGATCTGAGGAAGATATGGTTAAGTTAGACGAGCTGTTACTTTCACCTCAGGCTACAGTCAGTGATGAAACACATTTTGCTTTTCATTATCAAGCGCCTCAGGGCGATTTTCAGTTAGCTATTCCAAAGTCTTGTTGTGACATTATCCCTCATGATACCACGGTGGAGTTGTTGGCTGAGTTTGTGGCTAACACCTTAGTAGAAAAATCACCAGGTGATCAATTTAAGGTCATTGCTTATGAAGGTGTAGGTAAAGGGGCTATATCAGTGAAAGGCCCGCAAATCTAAATACTATTTTTCTGTTGGAGACTCGCGTGATATTTTCTCGTATTTATTCGTCCATACTGCATAGTTTCGTCGCCGTCAGCTTATTGGTATCAAATACAGCATCAGCTCAAATTGACTTGATGGGAAAAATGGAGCAGGGCGCTTTAATCCGTGCTCATGTTGAGTCGGGCACTCGCGCTTTTCTAAATGGCGCCGCGATTAAGGTTTCACCTAAAGGATATTTGGCTTTTGGCTTTTCCCGTGATGCTGTATTAACTCAAGAACTTAAATTGGTTTATCCCGATGGATTAACTCAAGTGATGCCACTGATACTAAGCCCTAAAGAATATAAGATTGATAAGGTTAATGGGATCAGTAAGAAAATCATGACACCAGATCCTAAGGACATTACACGTTCAAGAAAGGACAGTCAGCAAGTTAAAGCAGCACGAGCACACTTCTCAGAGCAAACCGCTTTCAGTCAAACATTTATTTGGCCATTAACTGGCAGAATATCAGGTGTGTATGGCAGTCAACGAGTCTATAATGGTACGCCTGGAAACCCACATTACGGTGTCGATGTCGCGGCTAAAACCGGCACTCCTGTTGTTGCTCCAGCTAATGGTGTGATAAGTTTATCGGTTGCTGATATGTTTTATTCAGGTGGCACGATTATTTTGGATCATGGTTATGGCGTCAGTTCGAGTTTTTTGCATTTAAGTAAGCTATATGTCAAAGAGGGTGATGTGATTAAACAAGGCCAACCCATAGCCGAAGTAGGGGCGACAGGGCGAGTGACAGGCCCTCATTTGGATTGGCGTATTAACTGGTATCAAATGCGCTTAGATCCTGTGACCATAGTGCCATCTATGGCAGATGCATTAAAAAAGTCACCTGCTAATTAAACTAACCTGAGCTCAGGTTAAGCAGCGCCGCTTAATGTCGCTATTTTGACTCCTATCTTCGTTGTGCTTTCTAGTAATAGCCTGTTGTTACTAGAAATTCCGCTTTGATATCGACAAAATTTCGGCATCAAGCAAGAGAGGAGGGTGAAAAACAATCAGGTAAGAGTTGATTTTAAATGAAATATATCTGATGCTCGTTATTCCTAGTTCAGGTTAACTAGGTTGACTGTTAGTTTCTTTCGTGGTGCTCAAATTGTTAAATACACAACTGCTGTATGATTTTCTTGGTAAAGCTATGACTAAATTGGATGTTTCTATGCTCTTTTATTATTTAGTATGAATATTTTTATCCTAAGTGCTTAATTAAGTACAGAAATAATAAGCGTTACTGGTAAAATCTCAGCGAGAATGACGGCTTAAATTATAATGATTGGAAGGGAATGAATATGGCTAGAGGTGATGATGTAAAATGTAATAGTGTCACAGATGGAACGATTAGCAAGTTATCTCAAACAGAGTGTGGTTGGTATATCGCTCAAGCCTTAAACGCGATGAGGCCGATAATCGCCGATGAACATCACCATTTTTCAGGGTTTTCGTTATTGACATCGACACTTGAAGCTGAGATACGCTCTTTATTTAGTGGCTATGAAGTGGTTGAAGCGAGAGTGCATTTATTTGAGAAAGATGACTTTGTGATTAATCATGCTGATAACGCATACGGTTATTCGACTGCTTATATTTGTCGATTGGATTGTTATGGGTCATCACGGTTTTTAATTAAGGGTGAACGGGTAGAGGAAAAACAGGGCGTTTGGATGGCGATCCCTGTTGGGTTAGAACATGCTGTTAGTGTTGGTGATACGGCAAGGATGTCGATGGTTGTATGGGCGAATAAAATCTAATTTATATTCAAGTTCACTTAATTTTGATGTGTAAACAACTGTTTTAGGCCTTTAGCTATGTCTAGGAAAATATAATATGATTTTAGCTTACAAAAATAAACTCATTCAGAAGCCAAATTGATTAATTTATGCTATAGATTTATGAGTAAAGAATAGAATTTTCATGTTAGTCACTAAATATTGTTGAATGAGGGATTTATGAGGATTTTAGTTATATTAATGTTCCTGTTCCTACATTGTAATTATTCCGTTGGTGATGATAGCTTCCCTTTTCGCTCGACATTTAGTGATGTACCAATTATAGGATTGGAGGAATTAAAAGAAAACTATGATTTAGTCACAATTATAGACGTTCGCTCAGTTCAAGAATGTAATGTTATCAAAATAAATAAAGCACATTGTCTTCCTTGGTCTAATTTAGGGTTTAATGAATATCTAGAGGAGTATAGAAGTAAAAATGCTAAAAAACCTTTAGTTATGTATTGTAATGGTCATACTTGTAAAAAAAGTTATAGAGCAGTACGTCTTGCAATGAAACTAGGATTTGATAATGTCTTTTCCTTTGATGCTGGAATATTTGATTGGGCAAAAAAATATCCAGATTTGACAACATTATTGAAAGAAACGCCTATGGATGTTAACGACTTAATTTCTAAAGACAGGCTCGAAGCTAAATTTATTGACTTTCAACATTTACTTAAAATCCTCGAAGATGACAGTAAAGTTATATTAGTTGATATTCGTGAGCAAAGGCAAAGAAAAGAGAGTCATATCACACTTGAGAGTTTAAAATTCAGAAATATATCTTTCAAGAATATGGTGCAGAATGTAATAACAGTTAAAAAATTTAAAGATAGAACGATTGTTATTGTTGATGCAGTAGGCACACAAGTGAAATGGTTACAATATTATTTTGAACAGTATAAGTATAATAATTATTTTTTTTTGAGAAATGGAGCAGCGAATGAGGAGTTAATTCATCACTTAACAGTCAACAATCAGTCATAATCGAGATACTAGGTTATCATAACATTTCGAACTTTATTGTCTGAGTTCAGTGACCTCTTCCTGAGCATATTCAAGCATCGATAGTTATCGAGACATTCATCCCGATAACTATGCTGAAGGTTTTCAAGCAGTATTTTTTTCTTTGGCTGCAGTGCTGCGGTGAATAGCGATGTATGCAGGTGCTTCATCAACAGGGATTTTATAAACGAAATTATAGCGTGCCTGATGATATTCACTGTTATTGTCATAAAAACACGCATGCATTTTCGCTAGTTCTTCATTACGATACTGTTGTAATGGCTTAATTATTTCGTCAATCTCACGCAGAGTACGCTTACTTAACAAATTGTCGATGTAATCATTGGAGACAGCCAGAGCTTCGCAATAAGCGCGCAGATTTTTATCGTATTGATCCCAGTTTTCTTCGAACAATTCATCGGCAAAAGATAGATTCAAGGCTTCAGCTGCCAACAAAGGCATACATTCAGTGGTTAATTTATCCGCCATCATAATACCGATACGTCTCGGCAAACAATAAGTCCAATATTCAGAACCGTACAAGCCCATCGATTGGTAATGAGGGTTTAATATGACTCCGTCGCGTATTACTACATGATCGCAAGCCAATGCCATCATAGCGCCACCTGCACCTGCATTAGTACGTAAAGCTGCTACAGTTAGTTTATCTGTGGTTTCAATAATTTCTTTAATAATATCATTAATGGCATTAATATTCGCCCAAGATTCATCGGCAGGGTTTGAAGCGTGTTCAATTGTTTTCAAATGTATGCCATTACTCCAAAAATCTTCACCGCCCATTAAGGCGATCACTTTTACATCCTCATTTAATTTAACATAATTTAATGCGTGGCGAAGGCGGTGGCACTGCTCGGTATCCATCGCACCATTATAGAAATCAAAATGTAGGTAAGCAACGGCATTGACAATTTCAATCGAAATTTCATTGCTGTGATTATTGATATCAAAGCAAGCATCCTGTGAATTTGAATGGTTGTAATGCGGTAAATCAAGCTCTTGGACTATTAAAGCATCAGCCAACACGAGAGTCGCCGGTAATTTCATCGTACGTTCACCTATTGGGGCTTTTAATTTCAATTGCCGCACCCAGATGGCACCATCAATTGTTGCGATAGCAATTGCACCGTGACTTTGCGCAATTAACGATCCCGCTACAGCTGAAGGAACAGTACACAAATCAGTGGCTAGCCTTGCTCCAAATAGCGCGACTTCAATGCCCAATATGTCGGTTAGCACACCGGGGCAACTGTCTGCAGCATTAATTTTTTTCAAAATTAAATCAGTGCTATCAAGTTCCCAATCAACTTCACGCTTGCTCTGAGTCATGGTTGGGTTCAAATAACCTTTCACATTGGGATTGGAATAATCCAACACCCTAGGCTTAATCATTTGATTTTCAAACTGGGTGACTGCTTGCTTTACCAATGCAGCTGCAGTCGCTGTAACCTCACGGCGATATGTGCTTGCTTTTGACGTTTGGCGCAGTGGAAAATTTTGCGTTGCCCAAATATCACCAGCATCCATTTCTTCAGCAGCTTGTAATAGTGTGACGCCCCATTCGGTGCAATGATTAGTTAACGCCCAATCGATAGAGGATGCACCTCGGTCACCCTCAATACCTGGATGAACAATTAAACATGGGTAATTCTGCCAAATGGAATCCGGTATACGCTTGGTCAAAAATGGGCACACGATCAAATCAGGGGCAAAGGAAGATACCGTATCGAGCATTAATTGCGGACTAATTGCCAGCTCAACTGACACAGTATGATCCATTAATGCCAGTTCACGATGCACGCGCTGTGTCATACCATTAAATCCAGTTGAGATCAGTAAAATATTCATGCACTTCCTTAATCGTCTATTTTGTTGTATTTTGCGTGCAGTAACTTAGTCTCTTGTTAATAAAATGTCAATATAGGTTGTTTTTTTGATTCTTAATAGTTGTGGAGATGAGTTTTTTGACAGTGGTGTTTTTATGGCTATTAGCGTCTGCTTATCTTTCGAGCTTTAATGTTACTCAATCTCAATGGATTTAGTAAAAGACGTCGTGCGATCAGGCTTAATGGATTTAGTACAAAGCCGTCTACGCTCTAGGGCAAGGTTTGTTGACCCTTTCTATTGCGTTATTACTTGTTTGTGTAGAATAATGAGGCTGTACAAGTTCTGTTTTGTATCAAAATTCAACCATTCCTTGCAAAAACAATCATAAAGATAAACAGACCCGAGTAAATGATGTGGTTCCTTTGTGCTGAAGAAGAAAGTAAATTCATTAAAATACACTTTTTATGTCAATTAAGTTCGCCTAAAAGATAGCGGGTGAATTGATTTTTACATTGTATCAAGGCATTCACCACCGAATGATTATTGAATTCGGAATTGATCAACACCGGAATATCAGCATTGAAATTCCCGTAGCAGAAGCAGTCTATCGTTATGCACATAAATCTCATAGGGCGTTTTGCTAACTAGGCGTCGTGTGTCTCTTTATATTGTTTTAGCGAGATAACACTTGCTGACAATAGGCCAAGCGATGACGAATAGGATCTAAATATTGTGATGCGAGGTTATTGATTAAATACCAGTAGGAGGATGTCAACTCCGGTGTTTGGTTAAAAAATAATGGCTCACAATTTAATAACTTTTCTTGGTTTGAGTGTTGTAGCCAAATGTCAATATTGGTGTTGGCGAGATAGGCTAGGATGGCGAGCGTGTCTTCACATTCCAGTGCCTCAGTGATTGCTTGCTGGTGGATGTTGTTGAGTAGGCTAAAAGGGCATAGTGCTGAAAAGTGACTGAATTCATTATCAGTCAAGATGTGAGGTAAATCAGGTTGACTTAACTGCAATTGAGGCCAATTGAGGTTTGAATTTGATAATGTCAATGCGATACGTCGTTCCCCTAACCAATTATGCACCATACAGGGTAAATATGCCGTTGCTGACATATTCATATCTCGCTGTAAACTTGGTAATAATGACATGCGAGCAACATCAAGCTTGTGTGCTTGTTGGCTCATTAATACCGTTGTGACAAGTCCCGTAGACGGCCAGCAGTCAAGAGCCAATTCAAGATCTGTGGCGGTTTCAACTAACGAATTTGTTAACGCTTCAGCATCGGCTAAACCTGACACCAGAAAGGGGGCTTTTATTCCTGCAAAAGGACCATTGGTGATATTAATGAGGTTTTTGGCGAGTTGGCCTGTGCTGTCTAGTTTACCTGTTTCGTTAAAGACAATAGTCAGTCCCATGGCTGCCTGTTCCCAGTTACCCTGAGCATTACCTATGATAGTCACTTGTGTAAACATAATATCCTTACTAAGAAGAGGATTAGCGAATGTGGGAGACTAGCTTAAAGCGGTGAATGACACAATGCCAGTCCATTTATGTTGATAATTTGATGATTCATGATTGATCTTACATCAATATGCGGCTATATTGTCGACAATTTACTGTGTAATTAAAATGTTAACCTTATGGCTTTTTTTAATGAGAACCCTATCACTACAGCGGATAGGGCTTTTTTCAAGTTACGGAAAGATATTGTTGAAGGAGATATATTAGCAGGCTCTAAGCTAAGTGAGACTGAGTTGTCGACAAAATGTGGTGTCAGCCGTGCTGTGATCCGTGAAGCGATTAATCGGTTAGTCTCGTGTAATTTAGTGGAGCGTAAGGCCAATATCGGCGCGCGAGTTGTCGCATTAACCCCTGATGGGTTAGCAGAACTCTACCAAGTGCGGGAGTCTTTAGAAGGAATGGCTGCTCGACTGTCTGCAAAAAATATGTCGACGCAAGAAATTGACGATCTTAATCATTTGCTTAATTGTCATTCTCAAAAGGTGAAAACAGGTGAGTCTTATTATCAAGAAGCGGGTGATGTGGATTTTCATTATCGGATTATTTTAGGCAGTAAAAACCAATACCTGATCACCATGTTGCTCGACGGAATATACCATCTGGTACGTATGTATCGCGTGCAGCTTGGGATGTCAGGACCCAGAATTACCACCGCCTTTGATGAGCATCGACATGTTGTGCAAGCGATATCGAATCGTGATGAAGAGTTAGCTGAGATGCTGATGCGTCGCCACATCATGTATTCAAAGCAGAATGTGGCTAACAAATTGAGCATCAAGACGCCATAAGCATAGGAGATAATCATGAGTGCAGGAAAAAAATTTCGTCAAGCATTAGCTAACAATAAACCACTACAAATTGTCGGTACGATTAATGCGTACACGGCCATGATGGCACAGCAGATAGGTCATCAAGCGATTTATCTATCGGGCGGTGGCGTGGCCAATGCTTCTTATGGATTACCTGATCTAGGGATGACATCGCTTAATGATGTGATTGCTGATGTGCAGCGCATTACAGCAGCGTGCCCCTTGCCATTAATGGTCGATATCGATACTGGCTGGGGGGGGGCCTTTAATATTGCCAAAACCATTCGTGATATGGAAAAAGCCGGTGCGGCTGCAGTTCATCTTGAAGATCAAGTGGCTCAGAAACGCTGTGGACACCGTCCAAATAAGGAAATTGTATCCACACAAGAGATGGTCGATCGTATCAAAGCGGCTGTAGATGCACGTACCGATGCTGATTTTTTTATCATGGCTCGTACTGATTCATTCGCCCAAGAGGGACTTGACGCGGCCATCGAACGTGCCAAAGCCTATGTTGCTGCGGGTGCGGATGGAATATTTGCTGAAGCGATTCAAACACAAGCTCACTACCGCGCATTTTCAACCGCGGTTGAGGTACCGATCTTAGCCAATATGACTGAATTTGGTCAAACAGAGCTTTGGAATAAGCAGGAGCTTGGAGAGTGGGGGGTGAACATGGTGCTGTATCCATTAAGTGCGTTTCGCGCCATGAATAAGGCGGCTGAGAATGTGTATCGCTCGATACTCGACAATGGCGATCAAAAAGCGGTGGTCGATTCGATGCAAACGCGCATGGAGCTCTATCATTATCTTGGATATCACGACTATGAGCAGAAATTAGACAGTTTATTTGCCGTTGGTAAAAATAAATAACGTCAATGAATCCCCTTTATTGTTTATGCCTCTATGGCAGGTTACCACACAACCTCGGCATTAGATGGCACACCAAAGTAACAGGAGTAAGTGATGACAGATAAAAAACTCAGCGGTGCCGGACTTCGTGGCCAAAGCGCAGGTGAAACCTCCCTATGTACTGTGGGTAAATCTGGCTCAGGGTTAACCTATTGTGGTTATGATGTGGCGGATTTAGCTGACAATGCAAGTTTCGAAGAAGTGGCGTATTTGCTTTTTAACGGCGAGCTACCTAACAAGTTACAGTTGGATGGGTATAAAACACACTTAATGGCACTGAGGGATTTACCTCAAGCATTAAAAGCCGCTTTACAAGGCATTCCTGCTGATGCTCATCCAATGGATGTGATGCGTACCGGTTGCTCTTTTTTAGGTAATATAGAGCCAGAGACTGGTTTTAGTCAGCAGCAGCAAGCTGCTAATCGCTTGCTGGCAGCGTTTCCAGCTATCATGTGTTATTGGTACAAATTTTCTCATGAAGGGGTAGAGATAAATTGCGTTACCGATGAAGATTCACTGGCTGGTCATTTCTTGCATTTACTGAAAGGTAACTCCCCATCTAAACAACACCAGCGTGTGATGGATGTGTCGTTAATCCTTTATGCCGAGCATGAATTTAATGCATCGACCTTTACTGCAAGGGTTTGTGCGTCAACCTTATCAGATATGTATTCTTGCATTACAGGCGCAATAGGCACTTTACGAGGTCCGCTTCATGGTGGAGCGAATGAAGCAGCGATGGAGATGATCCAATCTTTTTCATCACCAGTAGATGCCAAAGAAAAGATGGCGGGTATGCTTGAGCGTAAGGAAAAAATCATGGGCTTTGGTCATGCCATTTACCGCACATCCGATCCCCGTAATGTGATTATTAAAGCGTGGTCTGAAAAGCTTGCCCAAGAACATGGTGATACGGCTTTGTATGATATCTCGGTTGCGTGTGAAGAATTCATGTGGGATACCAAGAAACTGTTCTGTAACGCTGATTTTTTCCACGCTTCGGCTTACCATTTTATGGGGATCCCGACAAAATTGTTTACACCTATTTTTGTTTGTTCACGTTTGACTGGTTGGGCTGCTCATGTGATGGAGCAACGTGTAAACAATCGAATTATTCGCCCTAGTGCCGATTATATCGGTGCAGATCCTAGGGTGGTTAAGCCTATCGAGGCAAGATAAAGCATAAAATGTGATGAGGGGAGCGTAAAGTTCCTTTCATCAAGATAATCATAGCGATTAATATTTTATTCACATCAAATATATTCATCATTAATGGGTGACTAGCGCAGTGAATAGCATAAGCTGGGGAGCACCTTATGAATACGACTTACCGTAAACCTTTACTCAATACCGATCTTGATTATTTTGATACGCGCGCCGCGGTTGATTCGATTATGCCAGGTGCCTATGACAAGCTCGATTATACCTCTCGAGTGTATGCTGAAAACCTCGTGCGTCGCTGCGAGCCTGATAAATTAACGGTCTCGTTAGAGCAGATAATTAAGCGGAAACGCGATGTAGACTTTCCGTGGTATCCCGCTCGAGTGGTGTGTCATGACATATTGGGCCAAACGGCTTTGGTTGATTTAGCGGGTCTGCGTGATGCGATTGCGGCCAAAGGTGGCGATCCATCTAAAGTTAACCCTGTGGTGCCGACTCAGCTGATTGTTGATCATTCATTAGCGGTTGAATATGCCGGGTTTGATAAAGATGCGTTTGATAAAAATCGGGCCATTGAAGACAGGCGCAATGATGATCGATTTCATTTTATTAATTGGACAAAAACGGCGTTTAAAAATATTGATGTGATCCCGCCAGGTAATGGGATTATGCATCAGATAAATCTTGAAAAAATGTCCCCAGTGGTACAATCCCTAGACGGTGTCGCTTTTCCTGATACGCTCGTTGGCACCGACAGTCATACGCCCCATGTTGATGCACTTGGCGTGATCGCCATTGGGGTTGGGGGGCTAGAAGCTGAAAGTGTGATGTTAGGGCGACCTTCTTATATGCGTTTGCCAGAAATCGTCGGCGTTGAGTTAATGGGGAAACCTCAAGCGGGGATCACAGCGACAGATATTGTGTTGGCTATCACTGAGTTTTTACGCAATGAAAAAGTAGTATCGACTTATTTAGAGTTTTTTGGTGAAGGATCAGCAGCGCTGACCTTAGGCGATAGAGCGACAATTTCAAACATGACACCTGAGTTTGGTGCCACAGCAGCACTCTTTTACATTGATGAAAAAACCATTGATTATCTTAAATTAACTGGTCGAAATGATCAGCAAGTCAAGTTAGTCGAAACGTATGCAAAGCAAAGCGGTTTATGGGCTGATAGCCTACAAAGTGCAGAATATGAGCGTGTACTGTATTTTGATTTGTCATCGGTGAGCCGCAGCATTGCAGGCCCATCGAATCCTCATCGCCGCGTTGCCACTCAAGATCTGGCTGCAAAGGGTATTAGTATAAGATCAGAGTCTTATCAACAAGATATTGCCAAAGGCTTGATGCCTGATGGGGCTTGCATTATCGCGGCGATAACGAGTTGTACCAATACCTCTAACCCTCGCAATGTGATTGCTGCCGGTTTACTTGCTCGTAATGCGAACGCAAAAGGGTTAACGCGTCAGCCTTGGGTGAAAACATCATTAGCCCCAGGTTCAAAAACGGTGCAGTTGTATCTTGAAGAGGCGAATTTACTCACTGAACTTGAAGCCCTAGGGTTTGGTATTGTGGGTTTTGCTTGTACTACGTGCAATGGCATGAGCGGTGCGTTAGATCCTGCAATTCAGCAAGAGGTCATCGATCGTGATTTATACGCAACAGCGGTGCTGTCTGGCAATCGTAATTTCGATGGCCGTATTCATCCATATGCTAAGCAAGCATTTTTGGCATCGCCTCCTCTGGTGGTAGCCTATGCCATTGCGGGTACCATTCGTTTCGACATCGAAAAAGACAGTTTAGGCATCGACAGTGAGGGCCATGAGATCCTTCTTAAGGATATTTGGCCATCAGATGAAGAAATTGATGCGGTGGTGACAGCATGTGTTAAACCTGAACAGTTCCGTAAAGTGTACGAGCCTATGTTCAATATTAATGTCGAATATGGTAAAGATAATAATCCTCAATACGATTGGCGGCCACAGAGTACTTACATTCGCCGTCCTCCTTATTGGGAAGGGGCGCTAGCGGGTGAGCGCGCCATGAAAGGCATGCGTCCATTGGCTGTGCTTGGTGATAATATCACCACGGATCATTTGTCCCCCTCGAATGCCATCATGTTAGACAGCGCGGCTGGAGCTTATTTGGACAAAATGGGGGTGCCTGAGGTTGATTTTAATTCTTATGCGACGCATCGCGGTGATCATCTCACCGCTCAGCGTGCCACCTTTGCTAATCCTAAATTGTTTAACGAAATGGTGACTCAACCTGGTCACGATGGTGAAATTGAAGTTAAGCAAGGTTCGCTGACTCGCCTAGAGCCTGAAGGTGTAGAATCACGAATGTGGGAAGCCATTGAAATATACATGGCGCGTAAACAGCCACTTATCATTATTGCTGGTGCGGATTACGGTCAAGGCTCCAGCCGTGACTGGGCGGCGAAAGGGGTCCATTTGGCTGGGGTTGAAGTGATTGTAGCTGAAGGCTTTGAACGTATTCATCGCACTAATTTAGTGGGCATGGGGGTATTGCCGCTTGAGTTTACTAATAATGAAAATCGTCATACTTATCAAATTGATGGAACTGAAGTCTATGATGTTATTGGTGAACGTACCCCAGGGGCTATGTTAACTGTGATCATCACCCGCAAGAGTGGCGAGCAGATAGAGGTGGCGGTAAAATGTCGCTTAGACACGGCAGAAGAAGTGTCGATTTACGAAGCAGGTGGGATATTGCAGCGCTTTGCACAGGATTTCCTCACCTCGTCTTCGGCGACTTAATGGGGATTCATGGCGGTGCTATGTGACTGCTATTTAATATAAAGGTAAGATTTATGGTTCATGCACAACATATTCCGCCCGCTTACTCTCCTCAGTTAAAAGTACCGGCGATGTACATGCGCGGCGGTACTAGTAAGGGCGTTTTCTTTAATCTTGAGGATTTACCACTACAAGCTCAAGTTGCTGGTGCTCATCGTGATGCTTTATTACTGCGCGTGATTGGCAGTCCGGATCCTTATGGTAAACAAACGGACGGCATGGGAGGCGCGACCTCCAGTACCAGCAAGACAGTGATAGTGTCTAAAAGTACGCAAGAAAATCATGATGTTGATTATCTTTTTGGTCAGGTGGCGATCGATAAAGCGTGTGTTGATTGGAGTGGCAATTGCGGTAATTTATCAGCAGCGGTTGGCGCGTTTGCTATTAGCAGTGGCTTAGTGGACGTCGAACGAATTCCCTATGAGGGCATTGCACTTGTGCGAATTTGGCAAGCCAATATCAACAAAACCATTGTCGCTCATGTGCCTATTGCTCAAGGGGAAGTACAAGAGGTCGGGAGTTTTGAACTCGATGGGGTGACTTTTCCCGCAGCTGAAGTTGTGATTGAGTTTATGGATCCAGCTGATGTGACCGGAGCGATGTTTCCCACGGGGAATCTTGTCGATGATTTAGTGCTTCCTAGTGACGTTGTCGCTAGCGGTGTATTAAAAGCCACCATGATCAATGCAGGGATCCCCACCATATTTATTCAAGCGCAAGATCTTGGTTATACCGGGGCTGAGTTACAAGAGGCCATTAATGGTGATGCACAAGCATTGGTGATGTTTGAGGCTATTCGTGCTTACGGAGCGGTGAAGATGGGACTCATTAGTCATATTGATGAAGCGGCAGGGCAACAACATACTCCGAAAGTGGCCATGGTTGCTGAGCCGATTGGATATACTTCTTCAAGCGGTAAAAATATTGCAAGTACAGATATTGATCTCAATGTTCGTGCACTGTCTATGGGTAAATTGCATCATGCCATGATGGGGACTGCAGCGGTGGCCATTGGCACCGCTGCAGCGATACCTGGCACCTTAGTGAATCTTGCTGCGAGTGGAGGTAAGCAAGAGTCAGCTCTTAATGGTAAAGTGAATTTTGGCCATCCTTCAGGAAGTTTAAGGGTTGGCGCTCAAGCCATACTTGAAGATGGGCAATGGCATGTAACTAAAGTGGTAATGAGCCGCAGTGCACGAGTATTAATGGAAGGGTGTGTCAGAGTGCCTAGTGATATTTTTGGTTAATGTGTGAGGATGTTAAGGCTGGTTCCGAATGGTGTCAGCCTTTGTTAGAGTTTGTGAATGGGTCTTAAAGTCCAACAATGCCTTTTTTTGCCAGTACTCGTTCTACTGTGTCGACAATGGCCTGAGTTTGGCTGTCAATTTCAATATTAAGTTGTTCACCAATTTTGACAATATTAAGATTGGTTAACTTTAATGTCTCTGGAATAAGATGAAGCATAAAATTATTTGCAGTGACTGCACCGACAGTTAAACTGCAACCATTGATCCCAACAAAACCTTTATAGAGAATATAATTCATCCATTTGGGCTCAACTTCCAATTGAATATCAAAATGTGTGTCGGTATTGCTTATGTCGATTATACTGGCTCGGGTATGGATATGTCCTGATAGTAAGTGGCCGCCGATCTCACTGCCAAAAGTCAAAGAGCGCTCGATGTTGACCTTTGAACCCAGTTGTAAGCTTGCGAGGTTAGTTAGGTTTAACGTCTCTTCCATTACATCGAAAAACACTTTATTATCCTCAACTTGTGTAACAGTCAAACAGACTCCGTTGTTCGCAACACTTGCGCCAGTAATGAGTCCTTTGCGTAAATTCGGCTCCATGGCAATGGCTAACGTATTTACGCCATTTTTTTTATGTATTGCAACCACTTCGCATGTGGCTTGAACTATTCCTGTAAACATATATTCTCTCGTTAGAATTAAAGGGTGCCTTAATGAATAATCCCGGCTTTCAAGCCAAACGTCTCGTGCAGCTGGCATTGCCTATATTTATTGCTCAAATAACCCAAACCATGATGGGGTTTATTGATACGGCTATGGCTGGCAGAGTGAGTGCCTTAGATATGGCCGCTGTTGCGATTGGAACCAGTTTATGGTTACCTGCTTTACTCTTCGTACAAGGACTATTGCTTGCATTTACTCCTGTATTTGCTCATTACCATGGTGCCAATAATCAAAAATCAATACAAGCTTTAGCGTTTCAAGCTGGTTATATTGCCATCATTGGCAGTCTAGGTGTGATCTTGTTTCTTAGTTTTGCCGAAAACATTTTTATGATGATGGATCTTGATCCTGAAATGGCTAGGATGAGTGTCGGTTATTTGCAGGGATTTTCTTGGGGGGTGCCTGTGTTTGTACTTTATCAAGTGCTTAGAGGTTGTTGCGAAGGTATTTCTTACACTTTTCCTACTATGATTATTGGTTTCGTAGGGCTTGCAGTTAACATACCTGCTAATTATATATTTATTTATGGTCATTTTGGCATGCCTGCGATGGGAGGGGCTGGTTGTGGGGTTGCGACGGCATTAGTTTTTTGGGCGATGTTTATTGCCATGATAATTTACATGCAGCTTCATAAAAGATTTGCTGTGATGGCGCCGTTCAAATCATTTCATAAACCTCATTTACCAACGATGTGGAATATGAGCAAACATGGCTTTCCTATTGCAATGGCATTATTTTTTGAAGTGAGTTTGTTTGCGGTTATTGCCCTATTGTTAGCACCATTAGGAGCAAATGTGGTTGCAGGTCATCAAATCGCATTAAATTTTTCGTCACTTGTGTTTATGTTGCCTTTATCTATTGGCACGGCAGTGTCAATCCGTGTTGGTTATTATTTGGGGCAAGATAAAGCAGATATATCAGCGTTAATCACGAAACTAGCGCTAACGATGTCTTTTATCTTAGCTGTGATGACGGCCATGATCACCGTGTTGTTCAGAATTGAGATAGCCTACTTATATAATGATAATCCTGAAGTGGTGATCTTGGCTGGCAGTTTGATGTTTCTTGCGGCTTTATATCAACTCTCTGATTCAATACAAGTCGTTGCTGCTGGAGCGCTAAGGGGGTATAAAGATACACGAAGCGCACTTTATATTACATTATTTTCTTATTGGGGTGTCGGCATGTTGTTGGGCTATGTGCTGGCAAGGACGGATTTACTTGTTCCAGCGATGGGAGCTCATGGTTTTTGGGTAGGGCTTATTGCAGGTTTAACGAGTGCGGCTATTTTGTTTGCCCTTCGTTTACGCTATATACAAAAAAGAGGTTTGTTTAAAGAAGTGCTTACTTGATTGTGTCATTGGAGAGTTAAGTTACATGATTTTAAAACAAAAAAATAAGGTGGATGATGTTTATTGATATATATGCACTATAAAAGAGCAAATTGGACAGCAAAGCGGCATTTAAACTTAAATCGTGTTTTTTTACTTGCAACAAAATGAGTATCCCGTATTATGGCGCTCGTTCCCAAGGCAATAGCCGAACGGACTGTAGGACGCGGGATGGAGCAGTATGGTAGCTCGTCGGGCTCATAACCCGAAGGTCGTTGGTTCGAATCCAGCTCCCGCAACCAATTCTTTGTAAGTAGAATCAAAATAATTTACAGCGTTTATCGGACGCGGGATGGAGCAGTATGGTAGCTCGTCGGGCTCATAACCCGAAGGTCGTTGGTTCGAATCCAGCTCCCGCAACCAATTCTTTGTAAGTAGAATCAAAATAATTTACAGCGTTTATCGGACGCGGGATGGAGCAGTATGGTAGCTCGTCGGGCTCATAACCCGAAGGTCGTTGGTTCGAATCCAGCTCCCGCAACCAATTCTTTGTAAGTAGAATTAAAATAATTTACGGCGTTTATCGGACGCGGGATGGAGCAGTATGGTAGCTCGTCGGGCTCATAACCCGAAGGTCGTTGGTTCGAATCCAGCTCCCGCAACCAATTCTTTGTAAGTAGAATTAAAATAATTTACGGCGTTTATCGGACGCGGGATGGAGCAGTATGGTAGCTCGTCGGGCTCATAACCCGAAGGTCGTTGGTTCGAATCCAGCTCCCGCAACCAATACAACCGTAGCTCAGTTGGTTAGAGCACTACCTTGACATGGTAGGGGTCGGTGGTTCGAATCCACTCGGTTGTACCACATATTTAAAATATATACATGCATCAAAAATACAACCGTAGCTCAGTTGGTTAGAGCACTACCTTGACATGGTAGGGGTCGGTGGTTCGAATCCACTCGGTTGTACCATTTCTTTTAAAAAGATCATTCACCAGTTAAAGCTGGTTTTTTTATATCTAAAATTGACTCTTATATTAACCAATTTTTTTTGATTGATAAATCACGTTAATTTTTGGCGAGTGTCGCCTAGATGGATGAAGATGTCCTATAAAGTTACACGCTATATACAATCATCGTTAGATACCGAAACCACTTCATTATGTAGTATTATCTCTCTATTTTGAAGATAACGTTATTAATCATACTTGTTGTTTTTTTGGTTAGTCTTTTTGTGAATAAAGAGTATTTGTTGAATCACTCTTAATGTTGTTTGTTAACTCTTGGTCCATTTCCGTTAAGATCCGCTCAAATGCTGTCTCTAGATTAGCTTTGATCTCCATTGATAATTCTTCACTGGTAATATGAGCAAGAGCTGGTGATACAGAAGAGCTTAAGAGCTCATTTTTCGAGTGACTCATTGTGATCATGGAGGATCCCGCTTTTGAGATCCTTTCTTGCCTATTTTCATTATCAGTCATTGAAATCAGTGCGACTGTGAGTATGAATACATTCATCATATCGATCTCCTTTTGTGTATGAGAATATTTTAGGTTATGAATATTAAGTAAAAATGACGGTAATGTTGTTTAATCGTGACATTGGTTGAATGGCTAACTCAATATGTTTTATTGCGCTAAAGTCCAGCAGCCCCTTGCGTTACGCTAGTGTGATCTCGTAGAATTACGTGCTTGTACTTAAGGTGACTAAGACTCTTGTAATGGCTTATCCCATAAGTGCGTTTTTTTATTATTTAATTAGCAAGTGGCCCTACGTGGGGGTCACCACTGGATAAGGAATTTTCATGCCTGTTATTACACTTCCTGATGGAAGCAAACGTGAGTTTGCTCATCCTGTTTCTACGTTAGATGTTGCAGCCGATATCGGACCGGGTCTCGCCAAAGCGTGTATCGCAGGTCGAATTAATGGTGAGTTGAAAGATGCTTGTGACATTATCGATACCGATTCCGAGTTGTCTATTATTACCGCTAAAGATACCGAGGGTGTAGAGATCCTTCGGCACTCATGTGCTCATCTACTCGGTCATGCATTCAAGCAATTATGGCCAGAAGCAAAAATGGCGATAGGACCAGTAATCGATAATGGTTTTTATTATGATATCGATTTAGAGCATAAACTGACCCAAGAAGACATAGATGCGTTGGAAAAGCGCATGGTACAACTTGCAAAAACAAACTATGTTGTTAAAAAACGAGTCGGAAGCTGGCAAGTGGCGCGTGATACGTTCGAAGCTCGTGGTGAAACATATAAAATGGCGATCCTTGATGAGAATATCAGTAATGATTCTCAACCTGCGTTATACCATCATGAAGAATACGTTGATATGTGCCGTGGCCCACATGTTCCAAACATGAAGTTCTGTCAGCACTTTAAGTTAATGAGCGTTGCTGGTGCATACTGGCGTGGTAACTCAGAAAATAAGATGTTACAACGCGTCTATGGCACAGCTTGGGCAGACAAAAAAGCCCTTAAAGTGCACCTTAATCGTTTGGAAGAAGCCGCGAAACGCGATCACCGTAAAATTGGTAAGCAACTTGATCTTTATCATATGCAAGAGGAAGCACCCGGTATGGTGTTTTGGCATAATGATGGCTGGAGTTTGTTCCTCGAACTTGAGAAATTTATTCGTCAAAAGTTAGGGCAATACACTTACCAGGAAGTGAAGGGGCCATTAATGATGGATCGTGCACTGTGGGAACGTTCAGGCCATTGGGACAAATACTCCGATGCAATGTTCACGACCAATTCTGAAAATCGTGAATATGCCATTAAGCCAATGAACTGTCCCGGTCACGTGCAGATATTTAATCAAGGTTTGAAATCATACCGTGATCTGCCTTTACGTATGGCTGAGTTTGGTTGTTGTCATCGTAACGAACCCTCAGGCTCTTTACATGGGCTGATGCGTGTTCGAGGCTTTACTCAAGATGATGCTCATGTTTTTTGTACTGAAAATCAGGTACAACAAGAGGTGAGTGCCTGTATCAAGATGGTGTATGATACATACGAAACATTTGGCTTTAAAAATATCGTTGTTAAACTTTCTACGCGTCCTGAAAAACGCATTGGCGATGATGAGATGTGGGACAGAGCCGAAGATGCCCTTAAACATGCATTAAAGGCAAATGATATCGCTTTTGAGATTTTACCTGGTGAAGGTGCATTTTATGGTCCTAAAATTGAATTCACACTTCACGACTGCTTAGATCGCGCATGGCAGTGTGGTACTGTTCAACTTGACTACGCTTTACCTGAGCGTCTTGGAGCGACATATGTTGCCGAAGACAATAGTCGTCAAACGCCGGTAATGATCCACCGTGCCATTTTAGGATCGTTAGAGCGTTTTCTAGGGATTCTTATTGAAGAATATGCGGGTAAATTTCCAACTTGGTTAGCGCCTATGCAAACCATTGTGATGAATATTACCGATAAACAGTCTGATTATGTCGATGAAGTCGTAAATATTTTAAAAGAAAGTGGTATTCGTGCCTCTAAAGACTTGAGGAATGAGAAAATAGGCTTTAAGATACGCGAACACACTCTAAGACGTGTGCCTTATTTATTGGTCATTGGTGATCAAGAAATGGAAAATAAGGAAGTTGCGGTGCGAACCAGAGATGGTATTGACTTAGGTAAAATGCAAATCACAGAATTTGCTTCTAAGATCAAAAAACAAATAACGCTCCGTAGTCTCAATTTGTTGGAGGAATAGGTCATAAAGATCAAAAAAACAGCAGGGCGCCAGGCGGCCCCGAATAGAATCAATGAACTCATTGTAGGTGTTCCAGAAGTACGTTTAAACGGTCTAGATGGTGAGCCTGTTGGATTATTAACAATTAGAGAAGCACAAGAGTTAGCCGATGAGGCTGGTGTGGACTTAGTTGAAATTAGTCCTAACGCTGAGCCGCCGGTTTGTCGTATAATGGACTACGGAAAGTTTCTTTTTGATAAAGCAAAGTCTCAAAAAGAACAAAAGAAGAAGCAGAAAGTTGTACAGGTGAAGGAAATTAAATTCCGTCCCGGTACAGACGAAAATGATTATCAGGTAAAACTACGCAACCTGAATCGTTTTCTAGATGACGGTGACAAAGCGAAAGTAACGCTGCGTTTTCGTGGTCGCGAAATGGCTCACCAAAGTCTTGGTATGAATCTTTTGAATCGTATTAAAGATGATTTGGCTGAGATAGCAGTTGTTGAGTCCTTTCCTAAAATGGAAGGTCGCCAAGCTGTAATGGTACTCGCGCCGAAAAAGAAATAGTAAGGCCAACAAAAAAGTAGCAGAGATCTGTTAAGATGTCTGCTCGCCTTGCGTTTTATTAATGTCCCAATGCGGAGTTTTAGCAATGCCTAAAATGAAAACAGACAAGGGTGTAGCGAAGCGTTTTAAGAAAACCGCTAATGGTTTCAAACGTAAGCAAGCCAATTTACGTCACATTTTGACCAAGAAGAGCACTAAGCGTAAACGTCACTTACGTGCTAAATGTTTAGTATCTAAAGCTGACATGCCTGCAATTGCACGTCAACTACCTTACGCTTAATTAAAGGAGCAATGAACAATGCCTAGAGTTAAGCGTGGTGTAACCGCTCGTGCTCGTCACAAGAAAGTACTTAAACTAGCTAAAGGTTATTACGGAGCTCGCTCACGTACTTACCGTGTTGCGAAGCAAGCCGTAACTAAAGCGGGTCAATATGCCTATCGTGACCGTCGTCAAAAGAAACGTCAATTCCGTCAACTTTGGATTGCACGTATCAATGCGGCTTCTCGTCAAAATGGTCTATCTTACAGCCGTTTCATTAATGGTTTGAAAAAAGCCTCTATTGAAATCGATCGTAAGATCCTGTCTGACATCGCTGTTTTTGATAAAGTTGTGTTTACAACTTTAGTTGAGAAAGCAAAAGAAGCGTTAGCTAATTAATTAGCTAAATCTGCTTTAAAAAGGGACCTTAGGGTCCCTTTTTTAGTATTACAGTTTTACTTACTGAACATCAATGTGATGTTATTCTAAGTTCGGCTATCTATCATCACAAAAAAATAGCAGAACTTATGTCTGCTACTAATAATTAAAGAATGAAATGGAACCGACGAGTATTAACTCTTTTTTGCATCCAAGTAACGTTCTGCATCAAGTGCAGCCATGCAACCTGTTCCAGCAGACGTGATAGCTTGACGATAATGTTGATCCATAACATCACCCGCCGCAAATACTCCCTCTATGCTTGTTTGAGTAGCATTACCTTCTAGGCCACTTTGTACCTTGATATAGCCATGGTTCATTTCAAGTTGGCCTTCAAACATTTGCGTGTTGGGCTTATGACCAATTGCAACAAACACGCCCATCACTTCAAGATCTTGAATTGTAGCATCTTTGGTACTTTGCATCTTAAGGCCTGTTACGCCCATTTGATCACCGACAACTTCATGTAATGTATTATGTAAGTGTAAGATAATGTTACCATTGGCAACTTTGTCCATTAATCGTTTTGTTAATATTTTTTCGCTGCGAAAAGTATCACGGCGATGAATTAAGTGAACTTCAGATGCGATGTTGCTTAGGTAAAGGGCTTCTTCAACAGCAGTATTACCACCGCCAATCACCGCGACTTTCTGGTTACGATAGAAGAAACCGTCACACGTTGCGCACGCTGAAACGCCTTTCCCTTTAAATTTTTCCTCAGAATCAAGACCAAGATACATCGCCGAAGCGCCAGTAGAGATGATTAAAGCATCACAAGTAAACTCGCCATTATCTCCTTTTAATTTAAAAGGACGTACTTGGAGATCAACTTCATTAATGTGATCGAAAATGATGTCAGTTTCAAATTTTTCCGCATGTTTTTGCATGCGTTCCATCAAAGCCGGACCGGTAAGATCTTCAGCATCGCCTGGCCAATTTTCAACTTCTGTAGTGGTGGTCAGCTGACCACCTTGTTGAATGCCCGTGATCAAAACAGGTGTTAAGTTTGCGCGGGCTGCATATATTGCTGCAGTATAGCCGGCAGGGCCTGAGCCCAAAATCAGTAATTCACAGTGTCTAGCTTGACTCATTATTATCTCCATCCTTTATCGCTAATGACGGCGATTGTAGGAAATTTATGGCAATGGGTAAAGCGCTCTTTACCCATTCTTTTAGATTGTACTCATCGAAAAAGGGAGCCTAAGGCTCCCTGTTAATATTGTTGACTAAAAATTTTGTTTTAACTGAGTAAAATTTTTGGATCAACAAACTCTAAATTTAATGCTTCAGCGACTTCTTGACAGGTGATCTTACCGTGCATAACATTTAGGCCATTAAGTAAATGCTTGTCTTGCAAAAGTGCATGTTTGTAACCAAGATCTGCAAGCTTAAGAATATAAGGAAGGGTGGCGTTGTTAAGTGCGAACGTTGAGGTTCGAGCTACCGCTCCAGGCATATTGGCGACACAATAGTGGACAACATCATCTACGATATAAGTTGGATCTTGATGAGTGGTGGCATGAGATGTTTCAATACAGCCGCCTTGATCGATGGCGACATCAACAATTGCGGAACCAGGTTTCATACGCTTAATATGATCTTTGGTGACGAGTTTAGGTGCTGCAGCACCAGGAACTAGTACCCCACCAATAACAAGATCAGCTTCTAAGACATGCTTTTCGATAGCATCAGCGGTAGAATAGATGGCCTTAACTTTGTTATCAAATTGTGCATTTAAACGACGAAGAGCGTCGATACTACGATCTAAAATAACGACATCAGCACCGAGACCTACGGCCATTTGTGCAGCATTAGTCCCCACCATGCCGCCACCGATAATCACGACTTTAGCTGGTTCAACTCCAGGAACACCGCCGAGTAGCATACCACGACCGCCCATGGACTTCTCGAGTGCCATAGCTCCAGCTTGAATAGACATACGACCTGCAACTTCTGACATAGGAGCAAGAAGGGGCAGCGTACCACGATCATCAGTCACTGTTTCATAAGCGATACAAACAGCACCACTTTTGATTAAGTCTTCAGTTTGAGGGAGATCAGGAGCAAGATGAAGGTAAGTAAACAGCAGTTGATCTTCGCGTAACATCGCACGCTCAACAGCTTGTGGTTCTTTTACTTTAACGATCATTTCAGCAGTGGCAAACACTTCAGCAGCAGTCGCTAAAATAGATGCTCCCACATCGATATAATCTTGATCTGTAAAACCAATTCCGGAACCAGCATTTGTTTCGATAAAGACCTTATGATTTCTATTCGTTAATTCACGTACGCTTGATGGGACCATTCCAACGCGATACTCGTGATTTTTGATTTCTTTAGGTACACCAATTATCATCTTAGAGCCTCAAATTGCATAAAAACCCATTAAAAATGGGAAAAATTGTTATATTTGTCATGACCTAAACGTGATTAGTTCAGGGAAATCTAGTATAGTATCAGTTCGGCAGTTTATGCTGCTAAACTTTGAATATACCTAGTGATAAGTATTGTTTTAGTGACAAATCAAGGTTGATAATATGGTTGGTAGTAAAACAAGTCCAATAAAAGACTTAGATCGTATAGATCGAAACATACTTAATGAATTGCAAATGGATGGACGCATTTCCAATGTAGAGTTATCGAAACGGGTAGGGCTGAGCCCTACTCCTTGTTTGGAGAGAGTGAAAAGACTCGAAAAGCAAGGGTATATCAACGGATACACAGCGTTAGTCAACCCTCACTTTTTGGGTGCTTCTTTACTTGTGTTCGTTGAAATTACGCTCAATCGTGATAGTTCGGAAGTGTTTGATAAGTTTAATCGTGCTGTACAGTTACTCGATGATATTCAAGAATGTCATCTAGTCTCAGGCAATTTTGACTATCTATTAAAGACACGAGTCTCTGATATGTCTGCGTATCGTCGATTATTAGGTGAAACTTTACTAAAATTGCCATCTGTTTCTGATACACGTACTTACGTGGTAATGGAAGAGGTTAAGCAAACAAATAAGGTTGCAATAAATATTACTGCAGAATCTTAGTGTTTTAATGTAATAATGACGAAAGGAGCCAACTATGGCTCCTTTTTTTATCCTACTCAATGACGATAAAATCGTCGTTCACATTAATTTAGCTTCATATTCTTGCTTTTCTATGGGGTTAATCGCTGCAAACTGTGCATAAATTTGATATCTTTAGCATACGTATTTTTATTTTTTATGGGTTTCTATTTGTTTAAAGCAAATAATGTTAACACGCTTAGTGGAGTACACCGCCTTCTGGAAGGCGGCCTCATTATATGTTGCATGTTAGCAACTTATGTACTGCTAGCGCTGAGTAGCTTTCATTCTTCAGATCCAGGTTGGAGTCAGTCACATTTCGAGGGTGAGATCTTAAATCTCACTGGTGCTGTTGGTGCTTGGTCTGCCGACGTATTATTTTACTTGTTTGGTTATATTGCTTATTTAATTCCCATTATTATAGCGTTGACTGGGTGGATTTTATTTAAGCGTACGCACAGATTACTGGAAATTGATTATTTTTCAGTGGGATTAAGATTAATAGGCTTTTTATTAATGGTCTTTAGTTTAGCAGCTTTAGCCAGTATGAATGTGAATGATATCTATGATTTTTCTGCTGGAGGGGTGTCTGGTGATGTTATTCGTGATGCGATGCTACCTTACTTCAATACGTTAGGCACAACTCTATTGCTTCTTTGTTTCGTTGGTGCAGGCTTTACATTATTAACGGGAATTAGTTGGTTTACAGTCGTTGATTTAACTGGTTTTTACACCATTTACTTATGTCATTTTCTGCGAGATATTCCGCTAAAATTTAAGACTAAATCTGAAGAAACTGAAGATACTCGTGGCTTTATGTCTATCTTTTACACATTCAAAGAGAAACGACAGAACCAAAAAAAATATGATGCTGAGAACGCAGGTCCCTTTGAAGCACAGACCAGCAAGGTAAAGTCTAATGCCTTAGAGAAGGCGACAAGCAAGCATCAAACGAATCGTTATCTTGATTCCGCTAATACGGTGAGTGTAATTGATGATAAGTCTGCGAATGAATTAGATGACATTGATTTTGATCACCAGCTCGTTATTGATGAGGGCGATGATGAGGTGGTTTTTGATAAAAAAATGTCACTAGATACTGTTAATTCAATTGCTGTGAAGCCAACAGAGAAAGCTAAAATTGTTGACGGTATTGTGATCCTTCCTGGTCAAAATCTGCAAGATGCAACCAAAGCTGTCACCCCATTGCCTTGTATCTCGTTATTAGATGTGCCTAATAGGCAAGATAATCCTATTAGCCGTGAAGAACTTGATCAAGTGGCAGCATTAGTTGAAGTTAAGCTGGCTGAGTTTAATATTGTCGCTAAAGTCATGGGTGTGTTCCCAGGCCCTGTTGTTACAAGGTTTGAGCTTGAATTAGCCCCGGGTGTTAAAGCGTCAAAGATCACTAATTTGTCTAAAGATTTAGCACGTTCATTATTAGCCGAAAGTGTACGAATTGTTGAAGTCATTCCAGGCAAAGCCTATGTCGGTTTAGAGCTCCCTAATAAATTTCGTGAAACAGTTTTTATGCGTGATGTATTAGATAGCAAAGAATTTACTGAAAGCGAATCTCATTTAAGTATGGTTTTAGGGCAAGATATTGCAGGTAAACCTGTGGTCGTCGATCTGGGTAAAATGCCTCATTTACTGGTTGCAGGCACAACAGGCTCAGGTAAATCAGTTGGGGTCAATGTGATGATCACCAGCCTACTTTACAAGTCAGGCCCTGATGATGTTCGGTTTATCATGATCGATCCCAAAATGTTGGAGTTATCCGTTTATGAAGGGATCCCACATCTTTTATGTGAAGTGGTGACTGACATGAAAGAAGCTGCGAACTCTTTACGTTGGTGTGTTGGGGAGATGGAGCGCAGATATAAGTTAATGTCAGCGCTGGGTGTGAGAAATCTTAAAGGGTATAACGCTAAAATAAAAGAGGCAAAAGCCTCGGGAGTGCCTCTTTTTGATCCTTTGTGGAAGTCATCAGACAGCATGGAGCTCGAAGCGCCAGAGTTAGATAAATTACCTTCAATTGTCGTCATTGTTGATGAATTTGCTGATATGATGATGATAGTCGGTAAAAAAGTGGAAGAACTGATTGCTCGTATTGCCCAAAAGGCACGCGCTGCAGGTATTCATCTTATCTTGGCAACCCAACGTCCCTCTGTTGATGTTATCACCGGCTTGATTAAAGCTAACATTCCAACACGGATGGCATTTCAGGTTTCAAGTCGAATAGATTCACGTACTATTTTAGATCAGCAAGGAGCGGAAGCGTTGTTGGGGATGGGTGACATGCTTTATCTTCCACCTGGTACTTCTGTGCCAAACCGAGTTCATGGTGCATTTATTGACGATCATGAGGTTCATGCCGTGGTTGCAGATTGGCATCTTCGAGGGAAACCACAATATCTCGATGAAATTATACAAGGTGCACCTGAAGGCGCACAAGTATTGTTACCTGGAGAGACCAGTGAAAGCGAAGATGACACGGATGCGCTTTATGATGAAGCGGTTGCCTTCGTGACTGAAACACGCCGAGGCTCTATTTCTAGTGTACAGCGTAAATTTAAAATTGGTTATAACCGTGCAGCACGTATTATCGAACAGATGGAAGCACAAGGTGTGGTCAGTTCACAAGGGCATAATGGTAATCGTGAAGTGCTTGCACCACCACCACCTAAAGTCTTTTAGTATGCTTAATAGATCAAACTGATCATGAATAAAATCCTAATTAGATGAAAATTCGCTGGTTATAGGACACGATTTTCTATGATAAAAATGAGATGAAGGAATTGAAATGAGAAAGGTGTTATCAGCATTTGTGCTTGCATTACCATTATTAGCATCACAGTATGTTCAAGCAGACGAGTCATCTGCACTAAAAACCAAGCTAACAGAAGTGTCGACGCTGAAAGCAAAATTTGAACAAACAGTGACAGATATCAATAATAAACAGATCCAAAAAGGCAGCGGTGTATTTGCGCTTGCTTATCCAAATCAATTCTATTGGCATCTCAAAGCTCCCGATGAGTCGCTTATTGTTGCTGATGGAAAAGATGTGTGGATTTATAATCCTTTTGCCGAAGAAGTTTCTGTTATGGATTTAAATCAAGCCATTAATGCATCCCCAATTGCGTTGTTAGTGCATCGAGATGAAGAGACTTGGTCTCAATATTCAGTGACGAATACTAATGGTTGCTTTAATATTACGCCTAAAAGTGTAGAGGGTGGCGTTGAGTCGGTGAAAGTGTGTTTCGATGGTAATACCCTGACCAAAATGGTGTTACATGATCAACAAGGTAATGTGAGTCAATTTTCGCTGTCAGAACAAACAGGGATTGCTGATAATGAGTTATCCATGTTTAAATTTATTGTGCCGGATGATGTTGATATCGATGATCAACGTTTAAAAGAGATTAACTAAGAGGCATTAGTGTCAAGTTTCAGTTTCGATTTTACCCCTGATTTTAGACCTTTAGCTGCGCGAATGCGCCCTGAAGAGATATCTCAATATATAGGTCAGTCACATTTACTCGGTGAGGGAAAGCCTTTGCGCCAAGCTCTTGAAGCGGGTAAGGCGCACTCAATGATGTTTTGGGGACCACCTGGTACAGGTAAAACGACCTTAGCTGAGCTTGTTGCACATTATGCCAATGCCCATGTTGAACGTATTTCGGCGGTGACATCGGGTGTAAAAGAGATCCGTATAGCGATTGAGCATGCAAAAAGTGTGGCTGAATCTCGTGGACAGCGTACCTTGTTGTTTGTTGATGAGGTGCATCGATTTAATAAAAGTCAACAAGATGCTTTTTTACCTTTTATCGAAGACGGCACGATTATCTTTGTTGGTGCAACGACTGAAAACCCTTCATTTGAAATCAATAACGCCTTGTTGTCGCGTGCTCGTGTATACCTGATTAAGAAATTGACCAACGAAGAGATAGTGCTTATCGTTAATCAGGCATTGTCTGATGAGGTGCGTGGATTAGGCCAACGTCGATTATGTATCCCTGAACATGTGGCGATTAAATTGGCGAATATTTGTGATGGAGATGCGCGTAAAGCGCTTAATCTCATTGAACTCATGAGTGACATGATTGTTGATGGTGAGAGCTTTACTGAGGATATACTTCAGGATGTTGCTGGACATCAATTGTCTGGTTTTGATAAAAATGGAGATCAATTCTATGACCTCATCTCTGCGGTACATAAGTCTATTCGTGGGTCTGCGCCAGATGCTGCTTTGTATTGGTTTTGTCGTATGATAGAGGGAGGCTGTGATCCTCTTTATATCGCACGTCGTTTATTGGCGATTGCTTCAGAAGACATAGGTAATGCAGATCCGGTTGCCATGACGGTTGCGCTTAATGCATGGGATTGCTTTCATCGAGTGGGTCCCGCAGAAGGTGAGCGAGGGATTGCTCAAGCCATTGTATACCTTGCTTGTGCACCTAAAAGTAATGCGGTTTATACTGCTTTTAAAGCAGCACGTCAGCTCGCACGTGAGACGCCAAACGATGCAGTGCCAATACATTTAAGAAATGCACCCAGTCAATTGATGCAAGATTTGGGCTACGGTGAAGGATATCGATATGCTCACGACGAATTGAATTCTTATGCCAGTGGTGAATGTTATTTTCCAGAAAGATTAGCCCAAAGTCGTTTCTATTACCCAACAGAGCATGGTTTTGAGCAACGGATAAAAACTAAATTAGCGCAATTAGCGCAACTTGATAAAAATAGCAGGATGAAAAGGTATGAATAATATCTTATTAGTGGCTTTAGGGGGATCAATTGGCGCTGTTTTTCGTTATTTACTGTCAATTTTAATGCTTCAGCTATTTGGCTCTTCATTTCCTTTTGGTACACTATTAGTCAATATCATGGGCTCATTTATGATGGGAAGTATTTATGCTTTAGGTCAAGTGAGTGAAGTCAGCCCTGAATTAAAAGCTTTAGTCGGTGTTGGCTTATTAGGCGCACTGACAACATTTTCAACCTTTTCCAACGAGACCTTGTTACTTATTCAGAGTGGAAGTTGGTTAAAGGCACTGTTAAATATCACGCTGAACCTTTGTCTATGTTTATTCATGGTTTATTTAGGGCAGCAGTTGGTTTTTTCTCGCATATAACTATTAAGAATATCAGACATGTTAGATCCAAAATTTTTGCGTAATGAATTAGAAGTGACAGCCGAAAGGCTCGCAACCCGTGGTTTTATTTTAGATGTAGAGCGCCTTAGTAAATTAGAAGAACAACGTAAGTCGCTGCAAATGGAAACCGAAGACCTACAGGCTTCGCGTAATGCGATCTCTAAATCCATTGGGCAAGCCAAAGCCAAAGGGGAAGATGTTGCGCCTATAATGGCTCAAATTGGGGATCTTGGATCACAACTGGATGCTAAGAAGCTTGAGCTTGCAGGCTTACTTGACACACTTAACTCTATAGCAATGAGTGTGCCTAATTTACCTGATGCATCGGCGCCAATCGGTAAAGATGAAACTGAGAATGTAGAAATTCGTCGTTGGGGCACAATTAAACACTATGACTTTCGTGTTAAAGATCATGTTGAACTGGGCGAAGCGTTAAGCGGATTAGATTTTAAATCTGCAGTTAAGATCACTGGCTCACGTTTCATTATCATGAAAGGCCAAATTGCGCGTATGCACAGGGCATTAGCACAATTTATGTTAGACCTTCATACGACCGAGCATGGTTATATTGAAACTTATGTGCCTTTGTTAGTCAATGAAGACAGCTTAATGGGAACGAGTCAGTTGCCAAAATTTGGCGAAGATCTGTTTCATACTAAACCTGCAACAGAAGAAGGGCAAGGCTTAGCCTTAATTCCAACTGCTGAAGTGCCGTTGACAAATACTGTACGTGATACCATTGTTGATGAAGCAGATCTACCGATAAAATTAGCCGCCCATACACCTTGCTTTAGAAGTGAGGCGGGATCATATGGCCGTGATACCCGTGGTCTTATTCGTCAACATCAGTTTGATAAAGTTGAAATGGTGCAACTGGTTAAGCCTGAAGATTCTATGGCTGCTTTAGAATCATTAACGCGCCATGCTGAAATAGTATTAGAGAAACTTGAGCTACCATATCGGACCATGATCTTATGTACTGGTGATATGGGCTTTGGTGCCAGTAAAACCTTTGATATTGAAGTATGGTTACCGGCTCAAAATACTTATAGGGAGATCTCTTCATGCAGTAATATGCAAGATTTCCAAGCTCGTCGCATGCATGCACGCTATAAATCTAAAGAGGCTAAAAAGCCTGCTTTACTTCATACGCTCAATGGCTCTGGGCTTGCGGTAGGTCGTACGTTAGTTGCGGTGATGGAAAACTATCAAAATGAAGATGGCACTATCACGGTACCTGAAGTGCTGCGTGCTTATATGGGTGGTTTAGATAAAATCGGTTAATGTAGGCATAGGACATATGTGCTACTTTGATTGATTTAGCTCAATTGCTGTGCTTTGTTACTATCATACTCGTTAAATGTGACGAAGCTAGTATTGTAATCCTTGAAAAATCATATAATGATATAATAAAACCTTAACGATTCAAATGCTTAAGGTTTTATTATAGTCATATTACTGAGCACGAATGTCTTGTATTTAGCAATGGTATAAAACATATTCGAATAACCTTCTGTGTATGTACATTAATTATGAATTGAAAACTAGAGGTAATATGTGTTGGTTAATGATCGAATATAAGTGCTGACATTTTACTTAAATAATATCTGACGACGACAATAAGTTATTTTACAGATAACCATTGTTTATAAAATTACATTATTTATACCTGCACTTATATAAGTCAACCAATTAAAAATTTGTCATTTTAGCCTAAATAATGACTGAGCGATCATAGAAAAGTTAATGCTTTCCTAGAGCAAGATGATGAATTCATCGAAGCGGCTAGGATCTGATGCATTTCGCTATTATTAGAGCTGCAACCGAAGAACGAATGTAGTTCAGTTATTGCTAAGTGTAATGTTGACGTCACCCATATGGATGATATTCCATTAGACAATCAATATTAAAAGTCTAATGATAATTTACAATAAATGAAGTCATTAATTTTAAATTCAGTGACCGACTTAGCTTAGCGTGCTTGATCACTTTGCTCTTGCATTATATGTAAGACTTCATCATAGGATATGCTGAATTGCCTAGATAAGTTAATTATCTTGGTTTTATATGTTTGGATGTTCTCTTGTTGGACGATTAAGTGTTTCTTTTTATTAACAAGTTCGTTTACTGTTTCTTGTAATATTAATAAACGACGTAGGTTATAATCTAAGGATTCGATATATTTTCCCATCTGCTGCTTATTACGAGCTTGAGTGAGATCGCTTGATTGCTTTTTGTCATAACCATATTCATCAAGTGCTGCAAGCGCACTTTGTAAATCAAGATTTTCGTTCATTATTGATCACTTTTTAAAGAAAAATTACTGAGTAGCCATGGCTAAAATTCGCTATGGTCGCTTATTATAGACTTATAAACACATTTCTTAAAGAGATTCATATTGTTTATGCATAAATAAGTACATATTACGCAATGTCAGCCATCATTATCTGCATTGTAAAAGAGAAACTCAAGTGTATTTAGAGAATAATTAGGTTGATTTTATTAGGCTTTAGATTGACATACTAGAGAAATACAAATTAATTATACCCTCAAACTGTCTATTTATGATGGTTTTTCATTTTGAAGCTGTTTGGCTATAATGTTGTTAACATTATAATTATGAAGGGTATGATGCTATTATTCAGAGTAAAATGACGTGTGGATTTTGAGTGGGTAACTCGATTTATTGTTCATACTTGAATTTAATGCTCAATTTAGACGGGATCCGTTATGAAAATGTTGAAATGGTTTTTTATCGTATTAGTACTCTCTTTTACCTCATTAGCTGGCTATCTGATGCTTATTTTTGACCCCAATGACTTTAAGCCTGAGTTAGTCGATGCTGTTAAGGATAAAACCGGTCGAAATTTGGTGATTGAAGATGATTTAACATGGACGTTTTTTCCTGCAATCGGCATTGAGTTATCCAACATATCTCTTTCAAATCCAGAAGGCTTTAAAGCAGCTTCTATGCTCAAAGTAAATAAGATTATTGCCGAGGTTGCCCTAATACCTTTATTTAGCCAAAAAGTTGAAATTGCTCAACTTAATTTAGATGGACTGACAGTTCAGTTGGAAACTCGTCAAAATGGACAAACCAGTTTTGATGGTTTAGACGGAGGAGAAAGTAAACCTGAACCTGAACTAACAGAGACCTCAGTAGAAAGCGGCGGAGTGTCGTTATCAAGTTTAGATATTGGTGGAATAGCGATAACCAACACGAGAGTGAGTATGTCAGATGAAATCGCTGGCACAGAGCAAGTGTTCATGTTAGATAAATTCACTTTAGGGAAGTTTGGTTTGGGAGAATTTGCTCCCTTTGTTTATCAATTAAGCGCTGAACTTCCTGATATTAAGTTAACAAGTCAAGGTGAGGGGATGATCAAGGTTGCAGATTCTTTACTGTCGCTTCAGTTAAAAGATTTTAAAATCGAAAATTCTGTCATGGGCGAAACTATTCCTAATAAGCAATTAAATAGCCAGTTACTCACTCAAATTGAGATATTTTTGGATAAGAAGCAACTCCAACTGACGCTCAATGAATTGACAATGGCTGATATTGAAGGCTCTGGAGAAGTGAACATCGCTTATGGACTAAAGGTTCCGACGATTAAAGGTAAGCTTGATCTGGGGGATATTAATTTGGATACATTGATGCCCGCAGAAAAAGCATCAAAAGAGAAAACTGCCACCGTTAAGGTTAGCTCAAATGAAGAACCTGATTTATCGGCATTGAAATTAGTGAATTTCAATTTAGCATTAACTGCCAAGTCAATAAAATTGGCGAATATACTCACGAGTCATTGGTTGATGAAAGCCAACCTTAGTGACGGCGTATTAACATTGGAGCAGCTAAATGCTGATCTTTATAAGGGAAAATTAACCGCAAGTGCTCGACTTGATGGACGCCAAAAGGTGCCTAGCTATCATTTCGATAAATCGGTGCAAGGCGTACAGATCCTTGAACTATTGAAAGATGCTGCAGGTGTAGAGCTGTTGGCTGGAACGGCAAATTTTAGTGTTAAGGGTAAGGGGCGAAGTCTGACTACTGATAATCTGAAGAAAAATCTAGCAGCGAAAGGAAAATTCGAAATTGCTGACGGCGCACTTTATGGTGTGAATATTCCACAAATGATCCGCGATGCTAAAGCGAAACTCAGTGGTGACTTATCTTCCGGTTCAACGCCTGATCAAAAAACAGATTTTACCAGCCTGACAGGTTCATTCTCAGTGGTTAAGGGCGTTGCTACTAATCCTGATCTATTAATGGCTTCACCTTTGATCCGGCTTGAAGGAGCTGGAACGGCCAATATTATTACAGAGGCATTAAATTATTCATTAACAACATCGGTTGTCGGCTCTCTTGAGGGACAAGGAGGTGGAAAGCCTGATGCGCTCACTGGTGTTGCCATTCCTTTTGCTATAAAAGGAAGTTTTTCTGATCCTAAATTTACATTAGATACTAAAGCTTTGTTCGATGTTAAGTTGAAACAAGAAACAGACAAAGTAAAAGATAAGTTAAAAGACAGTATTTTGAAGAAATTTGGTGCCTTTTAATAAAAGGGATCTGGTTATATTAGTCGATGACTGACTTGTAATACATCATTATAAATAAAAGCCTATGTATGATATTGACGTACATAGGCGTTATTATTATAGAGTATGCAGTGCTTTATAATGTTTATGCTCTAACATTGTTCATATCTACAAAGAGTTTAAGTGTTTGCCCTGGTTGGATATATTTACTTTTCTCTAAGGCATTCCAACGGACAAGATCCGTTACACTTATTTTAAATTTCGTCGCTATACGTGCCAAAGAATCACCTTGTTTGACGGTGTAATTGACGGTACGAGTCAATGCAGAAGATTTGGTATTAATCCATATAGTAAGGCGCGTCCCTATGTTCAGTATGTCTGTGGACGACATATTGTTCCAACTGGCAAGTTGGGAGGTTGAGACTTTATAACGCTTGGCTATTTCCCAGATTGAATCACCAGATTTTACCGTATAATTAACCTTATTTCCCTGTTTATTTTTTTGCTTTAAGAGTTTTCTCTGAGTTGTAGAATAAGCATATTGTTCTGGGCTCTTAGCCGCAACAGGGATCAGTAGGTGTTTACCTATCACGATAGTATTGTCTGGGATGTCATTGACGACACGTAGCGCGGAAACGCTAGTGTGATAACGCTGGGCAATAAGCCCTAAGCTGTCCCCGGATTTTATTTTATATCTTTCCCAGTTTAATCTTTCATCCGAGGGTGTGTTGCTAAGCGCTAGGGCAAATTCTGAGGCTTTGTTTACCGGAAGCACTAGATTATGTGGGCCATTAGGTGCTGTTGACCAGCGGTTATAACCAGGGTTGAGTTTATGCAGTTCTGATGTGGTCATGTTTGCCAATTCCGCGGCTAAAGCTAAGTCAATTTGACCACCAATATCCACGACTTGAATTAAAGGTTTATTCTTGATCGGCATGAGCTTGATACCATACTTATCCGCATGTTTAATCACATCGGCCAATGCTAACATCTGAGGAACGTATCGTTCGGTTTCTGTTGGGAGATCTAATGACCAAAAATCGGTCCCTTTACCTTGTTTTTTATTGTTATTAATGGCATTAAGTACACGGCCTTCACCCGTATTATATGCCGCCATTGCGTAGAGCCAATTACCGTTAGTCTTCTTGTAAAGGTATTCGAGCATATCCAGAGCTGCGACGGTTGCAGCAGGGACATCTCGACGACCGTCATACCACCAATTCATCTTAAGACCAAAATATTTGGCCATCGGGGCTGTAAATTGCCATAGACCAGAAGCTGCGCCATGGGAGTAGGCAAAAGGGTCGAACGCACTCTCGACGATGGGCAGCAAAGCCAATTCTATTGGCAGATCACGTTTTTCAATTTCCTCTACAATCATATACAGAAATGGCTCAGCTCTTTGTGATACTCGTTCGAGGTGTTGAGGGTGTTTGATATACCACTGACGATACTGATTAACGAGTTTTTGATCTGGAATTGGAAAGTGTAGACCTAAGCGTATTCGTTGCCAAACATCGTTAACTTCAACCGCTTTTAACGTCGAAGTTTGTGCTACTTTGGTTAAGGATATGGCAGGTTGCACTGGTTTTTTACTTGGTGTACTCAAATCTGTAGTGGTTTGAGTTAATGACTGACAACCTGATAGCAGGGCAAGGCCTCCTGCTATGAAAAATGTGTGTATGCGCATTTAAAAAGAAATTCCTCAATGTCGCCCCTTTACCTTTAGGAGTATAGATAAAAAAAGGGCTTAATTAGCACGACATTGTAATTTATTTTCTAAGCCTTGTCTTTCCATTGCCTGAGAAGCCCAAAAGTTGTTATTACATCTGATGAGTCTTGATTGAAATGTTGATTAACTGAAGTGATAACCTCAAGTTTATGACAACGTAAGAAAGGATTTATGTCTTGTTCAATTTCGATACTTGAAGGTAAAGTGGCTTGATCGTTGGCACGAATACGATGGCAATGAGCATGATAATGAGCTAAATCTGGGTTGTTAGGTTCCACATCCATTGCAAATTTTAGGTTGGATAAGGTGTATTCATGGGCGCAGTAAACACGTGTTTTAGGATCTAAATTAGCTAAGCATTGCAGTGAGTGGTAAAGTTGACTTGCGCTGCCTTCAAACAAGCGTCCACAACCTCCGCTGAATAAGGTATCACCGCAGAACAACTCATCTTGTATATGATAGGCAATATGTCCTAAGGTATGGCCGGGTAAATAAAAAATAGAAGCCGTGACGCCTAATGCTGGTAACAATATTTGTTTTTGATCTGTAATGGGTTGGTTTATATGGGCTATATTCTCACGTGATGGTCCAAAAATATCCAGCATGGTAGTGCTGTACTCTATGAGTCTCTTGATCCCTCCAGTGTGGTCATGATGATGATGAGTGATTAATATACCTGCTAGTGTCAGTTGATGAGTTTGAAGATAGTGAATGACAACATCAGCATCACCAGGGTCGACCACATAGACTAAAGGCGAAGTCGGTAAGGAAATAACCCAAATATAGTTATCAACAAATGCCTGGATTGGGGTAACGGTTAACATTGAAGTCGCAGACATATTTGTTTCCAAATTAAAATTCCCCTTGATAGGACGAATGTTGTGATAACGTGTGTACATTATTAGTTTACTTTTCGACGCTATTGCTTGTACAGCGCTTTATCTAGACTTATGTCGATACTGCCATTATAACGTCTATTGATTATTACAGGTTATACTGATTTTACTTCAACCAATGAGTGTTTGTTTTAGGGAGTAGCTATGCCGGAAAATACAATACACTTATCGCTGACATCTTGGTCACAACTCCCTAATGGAGAGCAGATTAAGCGCTTAGTCGAACAGATTTTAATGCCTTGGTGGCCCAAAGTATTTGGTTATCATATGCTCAGTTTAGGTGAATTAAGTGCTGATCTTAAGATGCCAGAGCTGCCTGTGGCCCGCCGATTTTCTTTGTTTGATGGTGATAGTGCTTCATTGAGAGCTGATTTTACGGCATTGCCGATCCAAAATGGGGTTATCGATGCAGTGGTGATGAGCATGCTATTGGAATTTGAAACAGATCCTTATAAATTACTACGAGAAACAGATAGAGTATTAATTTCTGGTGGTTATCTTTTTATTATAGGGTTTAATCCGTTAAGTCCTGCATTTATGGGGAAGTTACTGCCTAGATATCAACAAAAATTACCTTGGAGTGGACGTTTTTTTATGCCTTCACGGGTGAAAGATTGGCTAGGCGTATTAGGTTATCAAGTGATTTCTGATGAGCGTTTTCTTTATCATCATTTATTAAGAGATTTAAAAGAAAACAGTATATGGCAAGATGCTTTGCAAGCATGGTTACCCAGTAGCGGTAGCTTGTATCTGATTGTTGCTCGAAAACTTGAGATCCCTTTGACGCCAATTCATGAAAAGCGCAAGGTGAGGCAAGCTCAATGGGCTACAGCACCGAGCGCGGGTAGAAATGAGCATTTTAATGCAGAGCATAAAACCGATAAACCATAGGCTAAATAGAAGCGAATAATTATTTTTTACCGCTTTTTTACCTATTAACATATATTAGAAGCAGATGAGAATTACACTAAAACAACTGACTATTTTTGAGGCTGTGGCGCGCAGTGGACAAGTAGCACGAGCCGCTGAAATGGTCAATTTGTCTGCACCCGCAACGTCTATGGCATTAGCTGAACTTGAAAAGCAACTGGATGCACGTTTGTTTGAAAGAGTAGGAAATAGACTTAGATTAAATTCGCAAGGCAGTTTACTTTTGCCCCTTGCGACTGAGGCTTTACAGAAATTTGATCAGATAGAATGTTTATTTTTATCTCCTGATGCAGAATTCAGTGGCACTTTGAATGTCAGTGCCAGTTCCACGATAGGTAATTTTATGTTAGCGAAAAGTGCAGTTGCATTTTGCCAGCAACATACTCGTGTGCAAGTGGACTTAGATATTGATAATACTCAAGCGGTGATTAAATCAATTGTTGAATTTAGAAGCGAGATTGGCTTTATTGAAGGCCAATGTTTAGATGGCCGCGTCAAAGTTGAAGCGTGGCACAAAGATAGATTGCTTATCTTCTGTCATCCAGCGCACCCTCTTGCTGGTCAACACGTATCGCCTAAGGCACTACAAGGGCAGTTTTGGGTCATGCGAGAGGAAGGCTCTGGTACACGTGAACATTTTATCAATGCGGCTAATGCACTGGATATGCAACCCGTCGAGCGATATATATTTCGCACCCCAGAGGCCATTAAACAAGCCGTTAAACAAGGGGCGGGCTTAGCGGTGTTATCTGAGCTCACGTTAGCGAAAGAAGTGAGCCGTAAAGAGGTAGGTATTATTGAAGTTGAAGGCTTATTTCTTGAAAGGCAATTTTATCGTATTCACCATAAAAGTCGCAAATCAACATCACTTTGTGATGGATTTGTTGATTTTTGTAGCCATCTTTTTAATGTGGAGTAAAACACAGATAGTCTTCTTAATGCAGTCTAGGTAGTTCAATTATTAGGCTGGTAACCGAGATCTTTTTGGCTTGGTTTAGCTTCTGCTGCTGTTCTGGCTAAGATGTCACAGCGTTCATTTTCTGTATGACCACTATGGCCTTTTACCCAGCGCCAATCTATCTTGTGTGGTTGAGATGCAATATCGAGTCTTTTCCATAGGTCGACATTTTTAACTGGCTGTTTTGTCGAAGTCATCCAATTTTTTCTTTTCCAGCCATGGATCCATTGAGTGATCCCTTGTTTCATATACTGACTATCACTCGTTAGTACGATGTTACAAGGAACTTTTAAGGCTTCTAGAGCGATAATCGGCGCGAGGAGTTCCATACGATTGTTTGTTGTTAATAAAAAACCATCGGATAGCTCCTTAGTGTGGGCATTGTATTTCATTACTACACCGTAGCCGCCAGGACCGGGGTTGCCTAGACAGGAACCATCGGTAAATATAGAGAGCTGTTTCATAACGGTCATCAAGTGTTACCATAGTCAAATCATGGGGCGAGTATACCCAAAAACTTATTAAGTGCTATTAATCTTATGAATATTGTATCAAGTGCAAAACGTCAAATCATTCTCGATACCGAAACCACAGGCATGAATCAAGGCGTGGGTGCTATTTATCTGGGTCACCGTATTATTGAAATTGGTTGTGTTGAGGTGATCGATAGACGATTAACTGGGCGGCATTATCACGAATATATCAATCCCCAGCAACTCATTGATGCTGAAGCAATTGAAGTGCACGGTATTACGAATGAGTTCGTTGCTGATAAACCTAAATTTGCTGAAATATCACATCATTTTATTGATTTTATTGATGGTGCTGAAGTGGTGGCTCACAATGCTAATTTCGACGTTAGTTTTATGGACCATGAGTTTTCACTGCTTAGGCCAAGTGGACCTAAGACTGCTGACATCTGCTCTATTTTAGATACATTGGCTATCGCCAAGTATTTACATCCAGGTCAGAAAAATAATCTCGATGCGTTATGTAAACGATATGGTATCGATAATTCTCGTCGAGACCTCCATGGCGCTTTACTTGATGCTGAGATATTGGCAGATGTTTACCTGATGATGACAGGTGGGCAGACTAAGTTTAATCTCTCAAATGAAAAAGAGGGAAGTGAGGCTGGAGGGATCATACGTTTAAGTAAAAATCGCGGTAAACTTAAAGTGATCGGCGCAACGGCCGATGAATTAATTAAGCATGAAGAAAGATTAGATTTAGTGGCAAAATCAGGACAGTGTATTTGGCGAGGATAAACGTCACCTTATGATATTTTTTAAGTTTAGTTACCACTTATGTGGCTTCATTATTGTGACTGCTCTATCTTATAGCGGGCTCGTGTTAGCAGATATTGTGCCTGCGCAACAGGCAGGTGAATTAAAGAATCGTTTTCGAATCGATCATCTGGTTGACAGTATGACGTTAATTGTACAACGTCAGTTTGGCAGTGGTGCCGTGATCATTGTATTACCAGATGGAAGTAAGTTATTTTCAAAACGTCATCCTGACAATGTCGTATGGATAGACGGATTGAGCGGTGATATTATTACCATTAACGATCCTTTACCCGGCCCTTGGCAGCTGATTGGTCATGTTGTTGAAGGTTCGATCATTAAAAAAGTGTCTGAATTAGGGATATGGGTGGAAGAGTTGCCCCAACCTCTTTATCAAGGTGAGCGGTTAAAAGTCACCGCTCACTTGTTAGCTGACAAACAAAGACTCAGAATGCCAGGGTTAGATTATCTTTTTAATTGGACGGCAAAATTTACCAGTGGTCATCAAGCTGGAGATGAAAATTTTACCGCAGGAACTCGAGTGGTTGGCACGTATAAAGATAACGGTGAAGGTTTAGATGAACGCCCTGATGATGGCGTATTTACCAGTACAATAACGCTTAACCATCCTTGGGGTCAGTATCATTTATCTGTGAAGGCAGATAATGATGTCTTTGAGCGTGAAGTGACTTATCCATTTGTTTTATCCCCCATGCCAATTGATATTGCCGTTATTGAACCAGACGATCCTCTTCATGAGCCTTGGACATTATTGATACAAGCTAAATTAGATCATGTTGTGTTAAACGAAACCTATTTAGATCTTGAATTAGTGGGTCCAGCGGGTTTACAGTTACCCTTAGTCATCCGGGGGTTGTCAGAAGCTGAAACCGAATTAACTTTGCCTAAGGTGACTGATTTTGGTAGTTATCGTATAAAAGGGACGGCAGTGAGCACCTTAGTATCAGGGAGGGAAGTTGTCCTCACTTTACCCGAACACTTTTTTAATTTGATAGAGCCGCCGGTGCCACCACCTTCAGCTGAAGAATTGGCAGCGGTTGCTGCAAAAAAAGCGGCTATTGAAGAAAAGAAAGCGAAAGAACAAGCTGTTTTCTGGATTATTACCGTCAATATTAGTTTACTTTTCTTTGGTAGTTTAGCTTTGCTAATTTGGCGAAAGTATAGCAATTTAAAAGAAGCATTAGCGGCAACCCAATTGCGTTTAGAGCGTGAAAAATTAGCACAAGAAGATACTAGCGTAGAATTAGATGAAATAGATTTGACGATGCCAGAAGATGAGTAAGGTAACCTTAACTGGCGTTTTTTTATCAAATGAGTAAATATTTTTGCTTATTTAGTCTATCAGCTTGTGTTCATTTACGAGTGTTAGACATTAATGAATTAAGAGTATTATTCTTCATGAGTGCCAATAAGCTGTTTTGCTTTGATAAAATACTGATCAAATATACCTTCAGCTTTCATTCGACGAAATACTTGAGCCAATTTAGGTGCAAGCTCATGGTGATTTTTATGCAGGTAACCATAGATGCTAGTGTCTTCTAGCTGGTTTAGTATTTTGATATTAGCACCAACAAATTCAGGAGCGGTTAATAGTTCAGCAAGAAGTTGCTCTGTTTCGATATAGATATCAATTCGACCACGCAGTAATTTACGCAGTGACTCACTTGGACTTGATGAATGACTTAATCTGTCTGGTGTGACGTATTGAGTCAGCCTATCATGGATAAGATGGGAACCGCGGTAATATTCTATTTTATATTGACTGTTTTTAATATCGTTCCAAGAGTGAATTTCAATTGATGAATTGTGTGTATAAGCTCTGATACTAGACACAAATATCGGCTCAGCGATACGGATTAAATTGATGTGTTCTGCGTCGTAGTTTACCACTCTTCCTCCTTCACCATCTACTCGCCCTAAATCAGACATCCTGCTTGCCCTAATGGCGGGAAGAATGACGTATTCAAAATCGATATTAAGACGAGAAAATGCCTCGATGTAAATCAACTCTGTCCATTTAGCATGAATATTGGTGTTTGGATCGACAATAAATGCAAAGGTCATTTTTCGACTGGCAGCATCTGTTGTGATGAGGATAAGAAGGCAAAAAAGAACCATTAAGTTCATGCTTTGACTGATTTTATACATATTTATATAGTTAATTCAATAAGGTAAGGATTCATTAAGTGTAGACTAAATAATATAGTGACTCATGAGGGGAGGTTTATGTTAGATCACTTTTTATGTTCAAATACATCTGCTGTTATGTGTGATGCAGGTACCGTATTTATGTGGGTTGAATGCATACTGAAATATTCTCCAAGTAGTCCTTGGTCATTATCTCATTTTTTTGATGCACCATATGATAAAAATCCGCAGTTAACATTTCATCATGTGTTTGACCTTAATATAAAAGCGTCATCGACTATTCCGATAATTTTAGCTGCGGATATTGCCCCATCATTACTGCGTCTAATCTCACCTTTTTATATCGTAAATAGCACGAACAGAGGTGTTGTTATCATTGCACTCTAATTATCTAGAATTTTGCGACGACTTTAACTGCATCTGTTGCCAAAGATGCATCAATGTAGCCAATAGAATCTGGATTACTTGAAATGGATGAGATCACTTCGCCTGCTGAAGCCATTTCTTGAGGTGGTGTTCCTTTACCAGTAAATATGATTTTAGACCAATAGGCTTTGATTTGAGAATTAGATTTATCCATGACTTTTTGATTAAATTCTGTCATCACAGGATCTGAGTTATTGACGCTTAGCACGATAGCCGTTTTACCATTAGAAAAAGATTTTTGCTTCCCGAGAAATATTTTTTTTATAGTAGACGCATCAAAATCTGATGCGTTACTTGGATGTACAATAACAGCTACTTCCGCAACAGCTAGGTTAACAGTGAGTAAGCTTGCAAGTGATAAACTAAGTATTACTAACATTTTTATATATTTAAACAAATTTAACATATCTTATTCCTAGGTGTGTTATTGATACAAATTTAAGAATAGATAGAGGTCTAATAAATGCAAGTTTTTATTCTAATTAAGATTTTTCTATTATGTTCTACACTTCCAAACAAATCGATTCATTTTGGACTCATGTAACAGTGGAACTGTTTTTCAAACTGAGATAAACAGCCAAATGGCAGATAAGTTGTTATCTGGTTTTATGCCAAGATCCTAGCCAATTGTTGAGCTAAAGCACTACACTGTGAAGTGATCCACATGAGGGATTGAATCGTATCTAATCCACTTGTGTGTTTTGCGCAAGCTTAATGTGGAAGATGTTATGTTAACTCAAGTAGGGCAATGTATAGAGCGTTTACCTGTAATGCCTTTGCCATTGGTATTACTGCCTGGCGGGATCCAGAGATTAAAAATTTATGAACCAAAGTCTATCTCTATGGTTAAGAGTGCGATTAAAGGGCGGGGGTTTGTCGTTAGCACTGTTACACCTGATGCACCCTATCATAGTTCACCTTGGGGAGTGTGGGTGAAAGTTATCGATTTCAATCTGACTAAAGACAATATTTTACTCATCGATATTCAAGGAATCAGTATGGTTGAATTCACTGATTTAACTAGAGAAGATTCAGGTGCGTTAAGTACGAACTCCACACTTTGTAAGCTTTGGGGCTACCGTGAGATGGGGCCTGATATTTCGCTATTGGTGGAACACCTACGTGATATTTTTAAGCAAAACTCAAGTTTGAATAAATTGTATAAAAAGACACATTTTTACGATGTTAACTGGGTTTTTTCAAGATACATAGAACTTTTACCCTTATCTTTGAGTGACAAAGAAAAATTTATATTTGATTATAGTTTTGACCAAATTGAAGGTTTTTTACATACTCTAGTTCAAGGTCCAATCAGACATCATTGATCCTTTTTGATTTTTGTAACGTATAACCCACTTAACTACCGATAAGTGAGTATGTTATATGCCTAATAATGAGGGGATCGCCAACTTTGTTGAGGTCAATAAAATTATTTCTACACACACAGAAGAACCGCTACATACTGAGCTTTCTTCATTGCTTATGCTCGTAGGTACTCATCGTGACAAGCGCGCATTTACGGACATTTTTACTTTTTTTTCGCCTAAAATTAAGTACTTTGGTATAAAACAGCTCAATAGCGATACGCTTGCTGCGGAACTGGTGCAAGAAACCTTATCTAGGGTATGGAATAAGGCACATCTGTATGATGCCAGTAAGGGAGCTGCAACGACTTGGGTATACAGCATCATGAGAAATGCATCGTTTGATATGCTGAGAAAAATCAAGGCTAAAAACGAACTTTTGTTAGGTGATGATATATGGCCTATTGAGACGAAAGAGCACAGTGAAAGTGAGGTTTATGCCGATCATCTGATGGAACGTCAAATGGTTGCTTATGTAGACAGATTACCCCAAGCACAACAATTGGTGGTGAAAGGGGTATATTTTCAGGAGTTATCTCAAGAACAACTGGCTAAACAACTGGGGATCCCAATTGGTACCGTCAAGTCTAGATTAAGATTAGCACTGGCTAAATTGAAAGAGCAGGTTGGAGGAACATATGATTAAATTACACCCTAAAGGATCGCTTTTATCATCGTTTGTCGAAGGCTCCCTTCCTGCATCCTTGTCCATTGTTATCGCCAGCCATGTTGAAATGTGTCCTTTGTGTCAGCAAGAAATTGAGCATCTCACAGAGCAAGCTGCGAATGTGTATTTTGGGCATGTACCATTGAAACCTATGGTAGGTGGAGACGCAGGTTTTATCGATGGTGATATCAATATGATGCATGTTGACGATGAGCTTGACAGTGAACAATTGATGATGCTGAAGGCCATAACTGAAACATTACCAGATGATGTTCAACATAATACTTCCATTGCTAAAGAGAAAGAAATTGAAGTGTCGGGTGTTAAGTTTACACTTCCAAGAGCATTACAGTCCGTTGAAAGAAAGTCATTTCAAGGGTTAGGAAAACTGTCTCGTTCACGATTAACTATTGAAGATGGCAATCTTAGAACCAGTCTTTTATACATTGATAAGGGAGGTTGTGTGCCCACCCATACACACAAAGGGTTTGAGGTAACCTTGTTACTTCAAGGGTGTTTTGAAGATGAGATGGGCACGTACCATGAAGGGGATTTTATTTGGCTAGATGGTGAGCATACTCATCAACCCGTGACCAAAACAGGCTGCATTTGCTTGACTGTTTCAAGTGATGCCATTCACTTTACTCAAGGAGTAAGTCAGCTACTTAATCCTATAGGCCAGTTTATTTATTGATTTTAAGGTGAAAAGTAATGGATAAAAAATTAATAATAGGGATAAGCGCATGCGTGCTTGGCGAGAAGGTTCGTTATGATTCAGGACATAAGCGTTCAACTTTTTGCACTCAAGATTTATCAGAATTTGCTAATTTTAAAGCATTTTGCCCTGAAGTCGCCATCGGCTTACCGATCCCTCGTCCGACTATTCGTCAAATCATTAAGGATAATATTATTACCGTGTCTCGTCCTGATGGAACGGGTGATGTATCTGATGCACTGACTGATTATGGGAAAAAAATAGGGGATCAATTAGATCAGTTTAGTGGTTTTATTTTTTGTGCTAAAAGCCCAAGTTGTGGCATGGAAAGAGTTAAGGTTCATCATCACCACGGTAAAGGCTCAGACGCCAATGGCGTTGGTTTTTTTGCGCAAGAAGTGATGAAAGCAAATCCCTTGTTGCCTGTTGAAGAGAATGGTCGACTCAATGATACTGTGATCCGTGAAAATTTTATGACGCGTGTTTTTACCTATCAAAAATGGCTGAATTTGAAAGGCAGTGGTTTGACAAAACATAAGCTGATTCAATTTCACAGTGAGCATAAGTATTTGGTCATGAGTCACCATATTGAGAGCTATCGTCAGTTGGGGCAATTACTTGGTGGCAGCGATGTAGAACTTGGAGTCATGGCGGAGCAGTATATTAGTGGTTTGATGATAGCACTTAAGCATAAGGCATCACGTAAAAGTCATACCAATACGCTACACCATCTTCAAGGTTACTTTACCAAACAACTGGATCATGCCAAACGTCAAGAGTTAACCGAACACATTGATGCTTACCGCAAAGGGTTAACACCACTGCTAGTGCCATTAACCTTGATTAAGCATTACTTGATTGAATTTCCAAATGATTATCTACAGCAGCAGGTCTATTTAAATCCGCATCCACAAGAACTGAAGTTAAGGTACGGCTATTAATGACTTTGCTCTGGATACGAAGGGATCTGCGTTGTTTCGATAATCCTGCATTATCGCAAGCGGTAGCTAATGGTTGCCAGTATGCGCTATACATTTCTACACCTGAGCAGTGGCAGAACCACAATGAATCACCGATTAAGTTGGATTTTATTCGTAGGCACTTGCATCAAATGGCAACGGATATGAGTCAATACGGGATGACATTGCTCCATCTCAGCGCCACTAATTTTGCAGCGCAAGGGACATGTTTGCTCAATTTCTGTCGTGAACATAAAATCCAGCAGGTGTTGGCCAATTCTGAGCCTGAGTGTAATGAGCAGTTAAGAGATAAGGCATTACTTGAGAGTGGATTGAACATTAAGTTTTTTGATTGTGATGTCATAGCCCCAAGGGGCAGAATACTTAATCAGTCTGGTGAAATGTTTAAGGTGTTTACTCCGTTTAAAAAAGCTTGGCTTAAACACATGCGTGAGTTTGGTGCAGAGTGTATTGGCAGGCCAGAGAAAATCGGTATTATGAATCAAACACCTATGATGGCATGTGAAGATGATTTACCATTGTTCAATGCATCATTAAGTCCTTTTTTGCTGACAGATGAAACCCTGGTTCAAGGGGGAACAATCTCATCACACTGGCCTTTAGCAGACAAGGTGATGGAAAAAATAGTTCCACGTTTTCTCAATGATAAAGTGGTTGAGTATTCAGCGCAAAGGGATTTTCCGGCAATAAAAGGTACCTCTGGTTTATCGCCTTATCTAGCGATTGGTGCGTTGAGTGCGAGGACGCTTTATCAGCAGCTTTTACATCGTTATCCTCAGTTGATAGAAGAGGTGAATCACCCAGCATTTGCCTGGCTTAATGAATTGATTTGGCGTGATTTCTATAAGCATCTCCTGTTTCATTACCCTCGATTATCTAAACGTAGCCCATTTCAACAAAAGTATGAAAACACACCATGGCCTGGTAAAGGAGCTGATTTCGATGCTTGGTCAAAAGGTCAAACGGGTTACCCGTTAGTCGATGCCGCCATGAGACAACTCATCACAACAGGGTGGATGCATAATCGGTTACGTATGGTCGTTGCCAGCTTTTTAACCAAGCACTTGTTAGTCGATTGGCGATTAGGTGAGCAATTTTTTATGTCACATTTAATTGATGGTGATTTTTCGGCGAATAACGGTGGGTGGCAATGGGCTGCGAGTACAGGTTGTGATGCTCAACCTTATTTTAGAGTGTTTAATCCCATTCTTCAGAGTCAAAAGTTTGATCCAAATGGAGATTTCATTCGTAAGTATCTTCCTGAGTTGGCAGATGTTCCGAACAAATATATTCATTTACCCCATGAATATATGGCGCAGCAGGGTTTATCACAGCATTACTGGCCACCCTTGGTCGAGCATAAAACCGCCAGGCTCAGGGCTATCGAATTTTACAAAGCGCAATAGAGGATAGGCTATGGTTCACCCGTTATGGCTTCAAAATTTTATCTCGATTTATAGTGAGTTAGGTATAGATAACTTATCATCACTGCATAAAATATATCATCAAAATATTGAATTTAGGGATCCGCTGCATCAAGTTTATGGGATTGACGACATGTTATGTTATTTCGATTCTCTGTACACCAACTTGAATAGCTGCGTTTTTAATATTGATAATGTGTTTGCTAATGATAATCAAGCTGCCATTTATTGGACGATGACTTTTTGTCATCCTACGTTGAATCAAGGGGGGGAAATTATCGTTGAAGGTCACTCTTATCTGGTTGAGCAAGACAATAAAGTGATCATACATCGTGACTATTTTGATGTTGGTAGCATGCTATATGAACATATCCCACTCTTAGGCTTGGCGGTTAAGGCTGTTAAAAGACGAGCAGCTAAATGAGCACTGTTATGATAACTGGGGCTTCATCTGGGATTGGTAAAGCCTTAGCAGAACATTATGTGCAACTTGGTTGGCAAGTGATTGCCTGTGGCCGCGATAAAGTCAGGCTGACAGCGTTAGCTTCATCCAGTTCATTAATCACAACACTTGCCTTTGATATGACAGATAAACAGCAAGTTCAAGCCATTGAATTAGCATTGCCTGCTCTAGATTTACTTATTTTTAATGCCGGTGATTGTCAATATATTGATGATGTTTTGGATTTTAATGCCGAGCGTTTTGAGCGCGTTATTCAAACAAACTTGATTTCAGTTGCTTATGGGCTTCAGTATTGGCTTAAGCATGTCAATCAAGGTGGCAGAGTGGTGTTTGTCAGTTCTAGTGCCGAATTGTTAGCTCTGCCAAGGGCTGAGGCATACGGTGCATCCAAAGCGGCCTTATCCTATCTTGGAGAGTCGTTGAGCATCGATTTGGCTCAACATAATATTCACGTCAGTATTGTGCGGCCTGGATTTGTGGCGACTCCTTTAACGGCAAAAAATAATTTTCCCATGCCCATGAAAATAACCAGTGAGCAGGCTGCAGTCAAAATAGTTCAAGGGATTAATAAAGGAAAACATCATATTGATTTTCCCTCTCACTTTACTTGCATAATGAAAATATTGTCTTGTTTACCTTTTACACTTTGGCGTCGACTCGCTGTAAGGATGTAATGTCTCATGAAAAAAATTGCCATTATTGGTTCCGGAATATCGGGATTAACTTGTGCTTATCTATTAGATAAAACTCACACTGTGACAGTATTTGAAAAAAATGATTACGTGGGTGGCCATACAGCAACAGTTGATATTGAATATGAAGCAGAAAATTATCAAATAGATACTGGTTTTATTGTGTTTAACGATAGAACTTATCCTCGTTTTAATACATTGTTGCAACACTTGGGAGTTGAGAGACAAGCGACGGAAATGAGCTTTAGTGTGCATCATCGAGGCTCTGGTTTTGAATATAATGGCCATGGTATTAATGCTTTATTTGCTCAACGCCGAAATATCCTCAAACCAAAATTTTGGCGATTAATTTTTGATATTATAAGGTTCAATAATACATGTAAGGCGCTCTATGAGTCTGATGAAATTCCTGCTGAATTGACACTGGGTGAGTTTATTGAGCAGCATCATTTTTCTGAATTTTTTAGTCAGCACTATATTTTACCTATGGGGGCGGCCATCTGGTCGACGAGTTTAGCTAAGATGAAAGATTTTGAATTGACATTTTTTATTCAATTTTTCTATCATCATGGCTTATTAAATATTGTTGATAGGCCTCAGTGGTATGTGGTGTCAGGAGGGTCTCGCAGTTACGTTAAAAAACTCACCGAACAATTAACGCAGCAAGTTGTGCTACAGGCCAGTATTTCAGGGATCACTCGTCGTCATCAACAAGTACAGATCCATTTTGACGATGGCAGAGTTGAAGTGTTTGACGAGGTGATTTTAGCGTGTCATTCCGATCAAGCTTTAGCCCTGTTAAGGGACCCTTCTGATGACGAAATTCGCGTACTGTCTGGTATTCCTTATCAAAGTAATGAAGTGGTATTGCACACGGATCACACCTTGCTACCGGCACGAAAACTCGCGTGGGCAAGTTGGAATTACATGCTTGATGACAAACAAGAATCACCAAGTTGTGTGACCTACAATATGAATATATTACAGGGAATAAAATCAGACACTGTATTTTGTGTGACATTAAATCAAACCTCCTACATCAATCCTGAAAAAATTATCCGACGGTTCGAATATGATCACCCAGTATTAGCGAGCGATACTGTCAATGCTCAGAAGCAACGAGACGTGATTTGTGGCCAACAACATACTCATTTTGCAGGTGCTTATTGGTATAACGGTTTTCACGAAGACGGAGTGCACAGTGCATTAGATGTGACCGAGCGATTTGGAGTGAGTTTATGAACAGTGGGATTTACCATGGGAAAATTTATCACCGTAGGCAGGGTAAATTTGAACATGAGTTTACCTATCCCATCTACATGATGGCGATTGATATTGATGAGCAGCAACAAGTGCTGACTAAAAGCCATATTTTTGGTGGTAATTGGTTCAATCCTATTCGTTTTTGTGAAAAAGATTACATTCGTAGTGAACCACTGGTGCTTAAGCAACGTATTGTTAATAAAGTTGAGAGTTTAGGTGGTAAACCTTGTACAGGTCGAATATTAATGCTGGTTCAATGTCGTTGTTTTGGGATTTATTTTAGCCCAATAAACTTCTACTTTTGTTATGACCAAGATGATATTTGTCAATACATGCTTGCTGAGGTCAGTAATACACCGTGGGATCAACGCCATTATTATCTGATTGAGATGGGAGGCAGTATGATCACTGACAAAGCGTTTCATGTGTCTCCGTTTATGGAGATGGATATGTGTTACCACTGGTACATTACGCCACCGCAGGATAAGGCTTTTGTGCGGATTGAAAATCATAAAGAAGGCAAACAGTTTGAAGCCAGTTTGGCGTTACATAAACGAGCAATCAATCGGAAAAATTTGCTTAACACTTGGTTAAGTTTGCCTGTCATGAGTGTCAAAATTGTATTTGGGATTTATTGGCAAGCGTTAAAGTTAGTTTTGAAAAAAATTCCTTTTATCAGTCATCCTCAAGGATGAAATAAACACACGACATATTGAATGCATGACAGAGGTCAATAATGGAAAGCACACAAAAAGAGATCTCCTTGGTTAAGACGAGTTGGCTGAACGACAAATATCGTTTATTGGTACATAAATTGTTGTCTCGCCTTGAAGGGGGGCATATTGAGCTCGAAGAAGCTGGGAATAGGATGAGTTTTGGTGATATTCACGCCAATTTAACCTGTAAAATAGTCGTTTTGGATGAGCATTTTTATACCTCACTGATCCAAGATGGCAGCATTGGTGGTGCTGAGAGTTATATTGCCCATCATTGGACCTGCAGTAATTTAACCGCATTAATTCAGATCATGGCAAGAAATCAGAGCCAATTAGATGAATTAGACAATAAGACCCAGTGGTTGAGTAGAATAAAACATCAATTTTTGCGCTTGAAAAATGCCAACACAGAACAAGGGTCGAAGAAAAACATCTTGGCTCACTATGATATAGGGAATGATCTTTATCAAAGCTTTCTCGATCCAGAGATGCTTTATTCCTGCGCCATTTATAATGACAAAGCATGGGATTTGGATGCCGCCCAGTTAAATAAAATGGAGCAGATTTGTCAAAAGTTAGCATTGAAACCCGAAGATCACTTGTTAGAAATTGGTACGGGGTGGGGAGGATTGGCAATTCATGCTGTCCGTCATTATGGCTGTAAAGTCACAACAACGACCATTTCAGATGAGCAATATGCCTACACTAAAAACCGGGTTGAGGCTTTAGGGCTATCAGATCAGGTCACTTTACTTAAATCGGATTATCGTTTACTCGAAGGTCAATATAGCAAACTGGTATCAATAGAGATGATAGAGGCTGTAGGGCATGAATATCTTGGCGGTTTTTTTCGGATCTGTAGCAATTTACTCAAACCTGATGGCAAGATGTTGATACAAGCCATTACCATTGCAGATCAACGTTATGACAAGTATCGCAGTGGTGTCGATTTTATTCAAAAATATATTTTCCCTGGTGGATGCTTACCTTCGGTATCTGTGATGGCATCACACTTATCGGAGCAAACTGATATGGTGCTTGATCGCTTAGATGATATTGGTGTGCATTATGCCCGCACATTACACCATTGGCGAGAACGCTTCGAAGCTCAGTGGTTAATGTTGTCATCTCTAGGCTATAGTGAATCCTTTAGGCGTCTCTGGCTGTTTTATTTCGCTTATTGTGAAGGGGCATTTATTGAAAGAGTCATCAGTACTCATCATTTAGTCGCCAGAAAGCCTGCTTATCTTGGAGAGCAGCATGAAGCGATTTTGGCTTATTAATCTTGTTTTATTTCAGTTGTGTTGGTTTATATCGGCCTATTTTACAGCGGTGGCATTGCCTGCTTTAGCCTTGATAATCATGATACATTTTCTCCTCTCCCCCACGCCTAAAGGGGACGGTAGATTATTGTTATTGGTGCCGTTGGGCATTGCCGTCGATAAGGTTTTAATAGACCTTAATCTGTTGTCAATGCAAGACAATGCTTTTCCTATTTGGCTAGGATTACTCTGGTGCATCTTTATCATCAGTTTTAATCACAGTTTGAAATGGCTAATGAGTTTACATCTCCTCTTGATAGCCTTGATAGGGGCCATTGCAGGTCCTATGAGTTACCGACTCGGCGTAGAGATGGGAGCATTAACATTTGGGTGGAGTAATGCCAATGCCTTGCTCACGTTATCACTTGTTTGGTGTGTATTATTACCTATTTTAGCAGTGTGCTTTCGCTATGTGGTGAGAACAGAGTTAACGAAAAGAGGCGTGTGATGAAAATACCCATGTTATGTTTTTTACTGATGAGTTATGCACTCAATGCGAACCCTTTACCTCAAATGACTAAGTTAGGTGAAGGTGAAATGCGCTATCTTTTTTGGACCTTGTACCGAGCAGAGCTGTATGTCGATGCGTCACCCTACCAGCAAGATCATTATCCTAAGTTACTTAAGATTGAATATTTTAAGAATATTAGTCAAGCAGACTTACTTAATGCTACCAAAGAGCAGTGGCAGCATATAGGTATCGATGAACGTTTAATTACCGATTGGCTAGAACAGCTTAATCGCATCTGGCCAAATATTAATGAAGGTGATCAATTGATTATTTATGTCGATGATGAAAGACGCAGTACCTTCTATTCAGGGGGGCATGACTTACCTGATCAGGAACTAGGGGTGATTAACGACGATAATTTTGGTCCGGCATTTTTAGATATTTGGTTGTCAGAAAAGACCTCTGAGCCTCAGCTGAGAATGAAGTTATTGGGAGAGCGAGAATGAAATATATAGTACTTAGTCTATTAACCTTACTTTTGTCAGCTTGCAGTACTGCGACTTTAGATGATTATGAAGCAACAACTCCTGAGCTGCATTTAGATCATTTTTTTAATGGGGAACTGGTTGCTTACGGGATTGTGTTTGATCGCTCCGGTAAAATGTTACGTCGATTTAAGGCCGATATAGATGCACAATGGGAGGGCAAGTTAGGGACGATTAGCGAACAGTTTGTGTTTAATGATGGTGAACGAACAACTCGTGTTTGGCAACTGACTAAGGAAAATGATCATCAATACATTGGAGAAGCAGGGGATGTTATCGGAATAGCTGAAGGGGAAACCCGTGGCTCAGTACTTTTTTGGCGATATGATATGGACATTAACGTCGATGGGGTGAACTATCAGGTAACTTTAGATGATTGGATGTACCTTTTTGATGAGAAAAGGTTGTTTAATAAAACAGATATCACCAAATTCGGTATTAAGGTTGGAGAGATTATCCTCTATATCGAGAAGCGAGATTAACCTCTGTGTGGATTATTTTACCCTTGATAGCGAACCATTATTTGAACATTCGCAAAGGGTAAGTCGTTAATGATTACTTCATTGGTGATTGAACTTCCGAGTTAATGACTTGCTTTATCCCATATGGGTGAAGTTTAATGCAGATATTGCCCTTTTTAAAGGCAATGGTTGGGTTTGCAAGGCGTTCATGTTCACCAGAAGGTGAGCTGAGTTTTACTTTTATATCGGTGCTATTTTCAATAATGTGAGCTAAATGCGGCACCTTTTCAATCAATATTTGTGCTAACGTATCACAGCTGGTGGCCTGGCAAGGCAATACAAGTTCAATATGTTCCCACCCTTCAACAGGATAATGTTTATTGCTGGGGTAGGGGAGCTCAATGCAATCGATGTTGAGGTTGCCTAATCGCAAAGGAGTGTTCAGTTCGATAATTAAAATCGGTCGGCCATTGATGATATTGTTTGATATAATGGTCCCCTTACTGCAGAACTCATCCCTCAGTGCATCGGCAACGGCAGTGGTATTGACCCTTAGCGCGACGTGATCGCATTCAAGCCCTAAATCTGCTAAGCCAAGTTCTTCTAAAAATTGGCGAATATTACGAGAAAAATCTGGCCAAGAAGTTAATAAGCGAGTGTGGGACAGTAATTCAGTCATAATCTTGTTCTTTTTATTAGGTAAAAGTCAGCGATAACTGACCTATCTTAAGGTATAGAAAAGCAGGGGAGCACAGGTAAAATTTTTTACGGCCAAATTTCAATGGGAGTGCCTGTGCTAATAGCGCCCCAAAGTTCATCCATCTGTTGATTGGTTATTGCAATACAGCCATCTGTCCAATTGTATTGCTGTGTTTCTCTTGCTGAGTGAGATGAGTTAGGGCTCTGACCATGGATCATAATTTGTCCCCCAGGGTTAATGCCTAATGCATTGGCTCTGAGCTGATCTTCATCGTTAGGGTAAGAGATGTGTATTGCGCGATAATACGCGCTATCATATTTTTTATAGTCTAAGGTATATCGTCCTTCTGGGGTACGTTGATCACCTTCTTCCAATTTGTGTCCTTTAGGCCTATCTCCTAATGCAATACGGTACTGGCGCATGATTTTTCCATTGCGCATGAGCACCATTTTTGAGGTTGATTTAGTGACCACAACTAGATCGATACCGTTTAAGGTCGATATTGATGAGCCAATTGGATCACTTTGCTTTGAAGTGGCACTATAACTCGGCTCACAAAGGCTTAGATAAAGGATAGAAACGAGCAGAAAAGTTAATTTATGCATGTGATCTTTTAATAAACGGTTAGCATGTGTGAGTATAATACCTTAATTATGGTGCTTAAATCGAATTTAACCTAATGTCAAAAGCTCGCATTGGAATTACGCTCTATATAGTGGCAAAATGTGGGTTCTAGTCGATGAACAGTGGTTTTTAATGCAACAAGATAGTCAAGTCAATCGCAAGGAGTGTATAAAGTTCGAACTCAGAAGGGTTATATTTGGTACTGACACACGTTTAGGTCGCTATTTTGATATTAGTTTAATTGTTTGTATTATTTTGAGTGTCAGCTTAGTCTTTCTTGATACACTCGCTTCCATACATCGCCAATATGGTGAATTGATAGGGGCTTTAGAGTGGTGTTTTACCCTCATATTTACCTTAGAGTATTTACTTCGGCTCTATTGCTCTGCTCAGCCTATTCGGTATGTCAGAAGTTTCTATGGTGTCGTGGATCTATTGTCTATTTTACCAGGTTATTTGGTACTATTCTTCCCTGGCGCGAATTTTACTCTCGTTATCCGAATTTTAAGATTATTTCGGATCTTCCGAGTATTTAAATTGTTACGCTATCTCAGTGAAGGCAACGTGTTGCTTAGAGCAATGTTGCAATCGGGACGTAAGGTTTTTATTTTCTTTTTCTCCGTTAGTTTAATTGTAATGGTATTGAGTGCGATAATGTATGTTGTCGAAGGACCTGAGAGTGGTTTTAGCTCTATTCCTAAGTCAGTTTATTGGACGATAGTGACGATTACTACTGTTGGGTATGGTGATATCACTCCACAGACTAGTTTAGGACAGGCTATTGCAGCTTTTACTATGTTGTTAGGCTATTCCATCATTGCCATTCCTACTGGCATTTTAACGGCGGAGATCTCACAAGAGATGGTGCGCAGCAAAGACATCAGACGGTGCCGTAATTGTTTGAAAATGGGTCATGAAAATGATGCAAAATACTGTGATAATTGTGGTGATAGCCTTGAAGCTGACCTATAAAAAGTAAAAATTAATCAATAACAACAAGGATAAAAATGACCACAGCTAAATTTGTTCAAGGTTCGATAATGCGTCATATTTTGGTGATGAGCTCAACCTCAGCCATTGGTATATCGGCACTGTTTGTGGTCGATTTGATTGATATTTTCTTTTTAAGCTTACTGGGTGAGCAAGAGTTAGCCGCAGCTGTCGGTTATGCGGGCAGTATCTCTTTTTTTACGACGTCTATTGGCATTGGTTTGTCTATAGCTTTAGGTGCATTAGTGTCAAGAGCGTTAGGTGCTAAAGAGGTCGATACTGCCAAAAGATTATTGCTAAACTGCGTTGTGGTAACCTTATTTATATCGCTTTTAGTGTCAGGTATTGTGAGTTATTTTATTCCTGAACTGTTGGCACTCGTAGGGGCCACTGGGCACACAGCTGAACTGGCATCTGACTACCTTTATATTTTGGTACCGTCATTGCCATTCATTTGTCTCGCCATGTCACTTGGTACTGCGTTAAGGGCTGTCGGGGATGCAAAACTCTCGATGATGTCGACATTGGCTGGTGGTGGGATTAATTTGGTGTTTGATCCTATTTTTATCTTTGCGCTGGGCATGGGGATCGAGGGAGCTGCTATTGCTTCTGTGCTGTCCAGATTGGGTGTATTACTCATTTCGGCTCGTGGCGTGATCGTTAAACACAAATTATTTGGCAAGTTTGATTTGGCAAATTTTAAAGCTGATCTCCAGCCTATTTTTGCCATTGCGGGGCCAGCCATGCTGACAAATGTAGCCACTCCGATTGGCAATGCTGTGGTTACGCGAGCGATTGCTGATTTTGGCGATGGATACGTTGCTGGGTGGGCAGTACTGGGACGTTTAACGCCTGTTTGTTTTGGGATGATTTTTGCTTTATCTGGTGCGATAGGACCTATTATTGGACAGAATTATGGTGCCCATGAATTTAGCCGTGTTCGAGAAAGCTTAACCAAAGCACTGCAGTTTTGTGCTGGGTATATAATCACTGTTTCATTGTTACTCATGTTACTGCAAGAGCAAATCGTCTCAATGTTCGACATGAAGGGAGACAGTGCTGAATTAATTAGATTTTTTTGTACTTATATTGCTTTTTTCTTTGTATTTTCTGGTGCGTTATTTGTTGCTAATGCGTCCTTTAATAATTTAGGTAAGGCTAAATACTCTACTTTTTTCAACGTGGGTAAGGCGACGATAGGCACAATACCTTTTGTCTATTTTGGTGCTCAATGGGGTGGAGTTTATGGGGTGTTACTTGGACAAGTGATTGGGACCATTATTTTTGCTATTTTTGGTGTTTATGCCGCCTTTCGATTGGTTGAAAAAGTGAGGGTGAACACTTTACAAGCGAGATTAGATGCAGATGTTAATGATGATCCATTCGATCTTGAGTTGAGCCCAACCAGCCCTAATCCACTTTCTTCTTCATGTGTCCAAATGGCTCAAATAACCGAAGAGCAAGATTGTGAAGCAAGTAATGAAGTGTCTCATATTTTTAAGACGACTGATAAATAAACTAATGTTACATGTGATAGTAAAGAAGCCATAAAAACGGTGTATTCGCTTTAGCGATATAGGTTATTTTTATGGCTATCATAGTGGTGAAATTAAATACAACGAAAAACAGTGCGGTATTATTTCTCTTCTTCACTATTTGGTGTTTCTACGTCTAGAATAACGTGTTCGTTATCAATGTTCTCATTAGATGCATTCAATGCCGCTTGAGCTTGCTCTTGAGCTAATGCTTTGGCACGATCGCCTTTAGAGACATACGTTTTGATTGTAGGAGCTGTATGTTTGTTCAGGCGTGCTTTAGCACGTTTCGCCGTCATCTTGATCATTTTTTGTTTTCTGTTCATAAACTCTCTACCCAACCCAAGTACTGTATAAATCTGCCGATATTGATCACCAGATCGTAAACTGGCACGGATTTTAACTCAATCCCACACTTCAAGCCATAAAATATGGATTTTCTTATTTAGTGGATAAATTGCAGTGGCAGAGCCAGTGATTTTTTAGCCGCTTTTGTGTGAAAACTAATTCTTATCATCTTCTGTGGCGCCTTCGTTACATTCGCCACGGATCTCAGCCCTTCCGACTTCAATGATACGACTGAGTTCCATAAAACCTTCTAGGCAAAAACCAGTCATCGCCAACGTTTTTGAAAGGCCTAACTCTATCTGTTGAGTCCAGTCGGTAAGATCTGGTTGCTTATTGCGTTCCGATGATTGGAGCGTATGATGCCGAGAAGGCGATTCAATATGGGGATCATATAAAGTGGCAAGTTGAGCTTTATAGGTAAAAAGCTTAATGCCATCTCCTTTTATTTTGGTGCTAAATTTGTCTTTTACGCGAAGGTCGAAATCATTTGGATCAGTTTTTTTACTGGTGCAAGCGGTCATCAATGTCAGTGAAAGTAAAATGGCTATTTGATAGTTCAGCATAGTATATCTTATGGTGTTGTCAGTAATCTCAATCGTTCATCGTTAGCGATATGAACTTCGGTGTTTATACGACGAAATGATTAAGTTGATGATTGTAGCATAACTCATTTTCAACGAGCATGATTATACGGTTTCTTTTACACTCGACAGGCAGCTTAAATATGTTGTCATAAACTTGATCGTGCTCAATTTTTTACCAAACTATCAGGGTTAATCGTTGCTATTTATTTCCTTAATGGCACACTGAATATGTTCCGCTCAGTGTGCCATGATACACAGTGCGAATAAGCTGAATTTTTTAGTTTGATTATTTACATGGAGCCTTAATGGCAGCGTTTGGTAAACTACTTCACTCTTTGCTATCGAGTTTTAAAGATCTTGTTCCTATCATATTGGTAGTGAGCTTCTTTGAGATCTTTATTTTACAGCAAGCTCCTACCGATTTACTCTCAATTTTGATTGGGCTTGTTTTTATTATATTTGGTTTGAGTTTCTTTGTATTTGGACTTGAAATGGGGTTGTTTCCTATTGGTGAATCTCTTGCTCAAGCGCTGGCTCGTAAAGGCAGTATTTTTTGGTTGGTATTATTCTCATTTTCGCTTGGCTTTGGTACGACATTGGCTGAGCCTGCATTAACGGCAGTGGCGAATCAAGCGGCTCAAGTTGCAGCTGAGGGAGGCATGATTAACACAGGTCAAGCATCAATGGATCATTATGCCATGGGGCTGAGGCTCACCGTGGCAATTGCGGTTGGTTTGGCAATCTTATTAGGTGTGGTGAGGATCTTAAAAGGTTGGCCTATTCACTATTTAATCATTGGTGGATATGTCACAGTCATGATCCTGACGTGTTTTGCGCCTGAGAGCATCATTGGTATTGCTTATGACTCCGGTGGGGTGACAACATCGACGATCACCGTGCCTTTAGTCACGGCGCTCGGAATAGGGTTATCCAGTGTGATTAAAGGAAGAAATCCTATGCTTGATGGGTTTGGGTTGATTGCATTTGCGAGTCTAACACCAATGATTTTCGTATTAGTTTACGGCATGTGGGTATTTTAATGGAGATGTTGACCTTGTTGCTTGATACCTTCTTGCTAACGGTAAGGGATGTTATCCCAATTGCTGTTATTTTGTTTGGTTTTCAGCTAGGTGTACTCAGACAACCTATTGTTAATTGGCGTAAAGTAGTATTAGGTTTTGTTTATGTCATTGTTGGCTTATCACTGTTCTTAGTCGGACTTGAATTGGCTCTTTTTCCGATTGGCGAGAGCATGGCGGAGCAACTCACAAGTGTTGAGTTTATTCATCCTAATCTTGAGCACAATGAGGTGATTGTTTGGCAAGATTATATGTGGGTGTATGTATTTGCCGCTGCTATTGGTTTTAGTACGACGATTGCAGAGCCATCGTTAATCGCGGTGGCGATTAAAGCCAATGAGGTCTCTGCTGGTGCGATTGGTGTTCAGGGATTACGCATATCAGTGGCAATTGGTGTCTCCTTTGGTATTGCTTTGGGCTGCTTTAGAATCGTGGTTGGTGATCCGATCCATTATTATATTATGGCTGGGTATATCATTGTTGTTATTCAAACCATCTATGCGCCAAAAGTGATTATTGCCCTTGCATATGATTCTGGTGGTGTGACCACATCGACGGTAACAGTGCCCTTAGTGGCGGCGTTGGGTTTGGGATTAGCAACGAATGTTGAAGGCCGTGATCCGTTAATTGATGGATTTGGTTTGATCGCTTTTGCGAGTTTGTTTCCTATTATCAGTGTGATGGGGTACGCGCAAATGGTTGCTGTGTTCAATAAAAGACGGGCTATCAGGGAGCAAAATAAAACATCTTGATCTGGTTTTGCTATTTATAAAAACGAATATTAATAAATTATGAGGAGTTAAAGATGCGCTTTAAACTCATTATTGCCTTTACAGATGATGGCACGACAAATCGTATTGTAGATGCGGCAAGGAAGGCGGGTGCGACAGGGGCAACAGTGATCAACCATGCTAGAGGTGAGGGGATTGAAAAAAAGAGAACCTTTATGGGACTGACACTCGATGTTCAACGAGATGTGGTGCTTTTTTTAGTTGAAGAGCATAAGAGCCGTATTATTCTCGAGACGATAAATAGAGTCGGGAAGTTTGATATTAATCCAGGACAAGGGATCGCAATACAGATAGATGTTGAAGATGCCGTTGGTGTAGCACACCAAGTGAAAGAAATATGTAAAGATATAGAGGATGAGATATGAGTCAGCGTGAAGTGGTTCGAAACTCTGATGTGATGACCAATAAATTTGCTATGGTTGATGGTCTTCATACTGTCGCTGATGCCGTTAGGTATGCCATTGAGCAGGATGTAAAAGTGTTGTTTGTGAATAAGCGCCATGAAAACGATGAATTTGGTATTGTGTTAATGAGTGACATAGCCAAACAAATACTGGCAAAAAATAAGGCGCCTGAGCGGGTGAACATTTATGAAATTATGCTAAAACCTGTTTTTTCGGTTAATGCTAAGATGGATGTACGTTATTGTGCGCGTTTATTTGAACGATTTGGGATCTCAAAAGCCCCTGTTATTGAGAATGGTGAGATTTTGGGGTTAGTGAGTTATCAGGATCTGGTACTAAAAGGTATGATGCCCAAGTGTTAATTGTTGATTTCTGAAATAAAAAGCGACCAGTGATTAGCGGCCGCTTCTTTTTATTTATGCAAAGCGCTTATCAAGATAATCAATAATATCTGAAGATTCATACATCCAACGAGTGTCACCATTTTCTTCAATCCGTAGGCATGGAACTTTGGCATACCCACCTTGATCCAATAATGTGTCTTTATGGGGTGCTTGCTTGGCATCTAGGAGCACAATGTTTAAACCTTGTTTGCGCATAGAACGCCTCACTTTTACACAAAATGGACACGCTTTATATTGATATAAGGCTAAATATTGAGTGGCCGCATCGACGGTCGTTTGTTCACCTTGAGGACGTTTGCGCTTTTTGGGCGTGAAAATAAAATTGAGCAGTAAGATAAGACGACCTAAAAACCAACGAATAATAAACATGCAATACCTCTGGTATAATCAAAATCCGCCAGAGTGTAACTCATGTCAGCACAAGATCACATCCTTATGTAAGTCGCTAAGGCCAATCTCTATTTTTTGGATGAGGTTTATGCGCCATTAATGCTGACGTTAATGGCTAAGTTGTATCATATAAAAGTTAATAATCTCTATATTAATGAGTTAAGTGAGTAAATAGTATGGTACTTAAGAGTGAGAACCTATGATAGATTTTGCTTAAATTTATCGCTTTTTGAGTCCGATCGCACATACTTAGTTAATTGTTTAGCTGTATCTTAGAGTTTAAATTTTAGCGAGTGAAAAAGGACATAAGTAATGTTAAACAATAAGATACGTTGATAGGTTGCATTGATATTCTAAAAAAATTGGATAAAATTACTATGACGCAATTTTATTTTGATGAGCAAACGATACAGTCTGTTGAAGGTGAAACAATACTCGATGCATTAATTAGGCAAGGGCACTCTGTAAGCTACTCCTGTAAAAAAGGAGCATGTAAAACCTGCTTAGTTCAGCATATTGATGGTGTTCTTCCTGACGACGCACAAAAGGGATTAACCACCGAGCTAAAATCAGATGCGTATATTTGTGCATGTCAATGTCAGCCCACACCAGAGTTAAAGTTGAAGTCAATTTTAGTTCAAAACCTATTTACCACTGGGCACATCTCGATGAAACAGTATTTGTCTGAGTCTGTCGTCAAAATTTTAATTGAACCCAGTGAAGAGATACCTCATAGCGCAGGACAACATATTAACTTACGTCGTTTTGATGGGCTGACACGAAGCTACGCGATTACGAATGATCCACATTCACCAGTCATTGAGTTGCATATACGCAGAAAATACAATGGCCAATTTAGCGATTGGTTATTTAATCATGCCAGTGTGGGGGAAACGCTTTTAATGCAAGGACCTTGGGGGGACAGTTGCTACAAGGCTGAATATAAAAATGACAGTTTGATATTAATCGGTGCTGGTACCGGATTAGGACCAGTGTATGGCATAGTGAAAGAGGCATTATTTCAAGGGCATAAGGGAAGAATATACCTATATCATGGGGTTAAAAATATCGCGGATCTTTATTATCATAATGCGTTATCTCATTTGATGTTAGCACATAAAAATGTCGCTTATTTCGCCTGTGTCGACAATGTGCATGAGGGAAAGTTGCGATCTAAGAGGATTAAGACTGGCGATCCATTCGACGTGGCGATGAGTCGGCATCAATTAGGAAATCAGACGACATCATCGGGTTATTCACAACGGGTTTTCTTGTGCGCTGAGCCCAGCTTCGTGACCAAAGGGCCGCAACAACTATATGTTTATGGGGCGCCACTTGAGAGGATCCATGCGCTTGCTTATGGTTATAAATACTTAAGCATGACTCGTTAACCTAATATTGCTATTTTTTATAAGTTATCGCTGCGATGATAGCGCCTTGAGGATCTTTTATCCAACAGAGTCGGCCGACTTGAGGAATATCTTCCGGCCCATAGAGAATTTCAGCGCCTAATGATCTGGCCTTCATTGCAACGTCATCAACATTGGCGACCGTTACATAGCCAGTCCAATGACTTTCTTGTTGGGGACATGGGTTTGGTGCGATCCCGCCAATATCCACGCCATCGTTTTCAATAATATGGTAAGGGCCGTGTGGCATCTGCATTGTTTTAAATGTCCAACCAAATATTTCGCCATAGAAATTAAATGCATCCTGACAAGAATTAGAGGTTAATTCGTGCCAACCTAATGCTCCACGTGGGCTATTTGGGGCTTGCATACTTATCTCCTTAATGACCCATCATGGTTATGTTGGTGGTCAATAGTGATTGTGTTATTTTCGAATTAAGTGTGACTGTCTTTGTTTGAATTAAAGTGTAGACCAGCTTTTCAGAGATTAAAAATATTAAATTTACCGATTTTTTTTAATAATAGGCAACATTCTTTTGGGTTCTAAGATGATGTAAAATTTATATTTTTTTATAGTCTACTGACAAAATAAGCGTGTTAGCCGATGAAGCATAGGGGGATGACTGTTTTTGTTGGTTAGCATGAAGACGATCTCTGCATGAATGGGTAAAAGCTAATATCACTATGATATAATTATTTTTTGAAGTGTTATTAATAATGTTGGAGTAAGAGATTGAATAAGAGTGTCATCACTAACTTGATCGCTGCCGTTTTGGTTGTATCTGGGTACTTTTTTGCATCAGCCATCCTATTTAACGTCGGTCTATTTGCACTTTCTGGTGCGGTGACCAACTGGTTAGCTGTGCATATGTTATTTGAAAAAATACCTGGTTTGTATGGATCTGGTGTGATCCCAACCCGTTTTGAAGAGTTTAAAATAGCTATCTCAAATTTGATGATGGAGCAGTTTTTTACTGATGAAAATATTGAGCGCTTTTTATCAGGAGAAGGTGTTGAGTCACACATCAACCTGCAACCCGTAATTGAAAAAGTCGACATGGCGCCAGCTTTTGATGCTTTAGTTACCACGATTGAGCAATCATCACTTGGCGGTATGTTAGCGATGTTTGGTGGCTCAGAGGCTATCGCTCCTCTTAAAGCGCCTTTTATTGACAAAATGAAATCGTCTTTAGTTGAAATATCACAAAGCGAAGATTTTGTTAATTTAGTCAAGAATGAGCTCGAACGCCCTGATGTACTTGCAGATATGCGCACCAAAGTGAGCGACATCGTCACTCAAAGATTAAATGAGTTAACGCCAGAGTTAGTGAAAGAAATCATTGAAGAGATGATCCGAGAGCACTTAGGTTGGTTGGTTGTCTGGGGTGGTGTATTTGGCGGTATTATTGGGTTAATTGCGGCTATGTTTACTCGTTAAATAAAATCAGGTAAGGCTGTGATCATCTCACCACAGCCTTATTTTTACTTCTAGTAAGCGCTGTCGTGAACCGACTGAACCGCACGGCCTGATGGATCGATAATCCCCTGTAAACTTTCATCCCATGCCAAGGCTTCAGGAGTCGAGCAGGCTACTGATTTCCCCCCTGGCACAGTTTCAGCTGCACTTGGCAGTGGAAACAGTTCTTCGAAGAAACAGCGGTAGTAATAACCTTCTTTGGTCTCTGGGGTGTTGTATGGGAATTTAAACTTGGCATTGGCCAGTTTGAGATCATCCACTTTTTCTTCAGCTAATTCTTTTAGCCCGTCTATCCAAGAATAACCCACACCATCACTGAATTGCTCTTTTTGACGCCATGCGACTTCTTTCGGTAGCTTATGTTCGAAGGCTTGACGCAGAATATGCTTCTCGATTTTACCGTCTTTGGACATTTTAGCTTCGGGATTGATCCGCATTGCCACGTCGATGAACTCTTTATCAAGGAAAGGTACACGGGCTTCTAATCCCCAAGCGGCCATGGCTTTATTGGCGCGTAAGCAATCGAATAAATGTAGCTTATCGAGTTTTCGCACCAGCTCTTCATGGAACGCCTGTGCATTAGGGGCTTTATGAAAGTAGAGATAACCACCAAACAGTTCGTCTGCACCTTCACCTGATAGGACCATTTTTATTCCCATGGCTTTGATCTTTCGAGCCATCAAGTACATAGGTGTTGCAGCACGGATACTGGTGACATCATACGTTTCTAGGTGGTAGATCACATCTTTAATGGCATCAATCCCATCTTGAAAAGTAAAGGTGATTTCATGATGGATTGTCCCTATAGCGTCAGCCACTTTTTTCGCTGCGATAAGATCAGGAGCGCCATCAAGACCCACGGCAAATGAGTGCAGTTGTGGCCACCAGGCACTACTCTCATCATTATCTTCGATACGTCGGTTAGCATAAGTCTGTGTGATCGCCGAGATCACAGAAGAATCAAGCCCGCCAGAGAGTAATACACCATAGGGGACATCAGACATTAATTGCCGTTTTACTGCTGCTTCTAATGCCTCTTTTACTTCATCAGCACTGGCTGGGTTGTCTTTCACTGCATCAAATGCTTTCCAATCGCGCTGATAATAATGAACGTAGCCATCAGTTTCATTGTCTGTACTGGTCAAGTAGTGGCCAGGTTTGAAGAGCTCAACCGTTTTACACACAGGCATTAAGGCTTTCATCTCAGAGGCAATATAAAAGTTACCTTCAGTATCGCGGCCAGTGTAGAGAGGAATAATCCCCATATGATCTCGAGCAACGAGGTAAAAATCTTTTTCTTTGTCATATAAAACAAAAGCAAAGATACCATTAAGTTTATCTAAAAACTCAGTGCCATATTCCTGATATAAGGCCAAAATAACTTCACAATCTGAATGGGTTTGGTAGGTGTATTTATCACCGAGTTCAGCTTTTAACTCTTTATGGTTATAAATTTCACCGTTAACAGCCAGTATGATGTTTTGGTCTTGGCTGAGTAAAGGCTGAGCACCATGCTCAATATCAACAATGGCGAGACGCTCATGGGCAAGAATAGCATTATCACAGCTGTATATCCCAGACCAGTCAGGGCCACGGTGACGCATAAGTTTAGACATCTCCAGTGCGACTTGACGTAGAGGTGTTGAGTCAGATTGTATATCTAAAATGGCGAAAATTGAACACATAGGGCTTGCTCCACAAAACGGTGTAAATCTCAATTAGGTGCTACTGTGCCATTAAATGACAAGTTTGCCAAATACTAAAATGATAAATCATAGATAAAAGTGACTTTTTATCAGGTTTAATCTTGAAAATTTTGCAGCCTTAGTGATGAATTGTCACTTAAAGGTTTTTTTTTGTGAGGAATCTTCATTTGCTAGCTTGCTGGGCTCATATAATCTATTTTTCGCTAATAATGGCTTAATTGTTTGTGCAATGAAGAAATTATATTTTAACTTATGATCGAGCATATAAAACGCTTAAAAGATAAACGCCTAGCGAAGTAGGCGATCATAAATGGTTAACAATTAACTTTGCTATTCGCTAACTCCAACATTGGCAATGGTTGGCCCTTGTGTAGATTTAGCTGCACGCAGGTGATGGAATTCTGTTCCCTGATAATACCCGGGCCAATTGTCACTGTTAGCCAATGCATGAGCGGCATGATAGTAGACGGCAATATCTTCTAATGCGCCACTGAGATCCCAATCGTCTCGGTATTCATCACAGGTGTTGTGATAGCAATCTTTCATTGTTTGCTTCATCAGAGCCTTATATTGGCGGGTGGCTTCATCTACAGGTTGACTACCACCACCGGCAAAGACAGCGGGGATGCCTTTTTGTGCGAAGCTGAAATGATCTGAGCGAAAGAATCCACCGGATTGAGGATTTTTTTCTGCCGTGGCAGTGCGTTGCTGTGACGCTAATGCCTTAATGAGATAACTTTCCAGTTCCGATTTACCTTTACCAACGATGGTGTAATCACGGGTCCTGCCATAGATATTGGTACTGTCCAAGTTAAATAGGGCCACCGATTTGTCGATAGGATAAAGTGGATGGGCGGCATAATAACGAGAGCCAAGTAATCCCTGTTCTTCACCCGTTGTGGCAATAAAAGTCACAGATCGATCTGATGGGTGGCCATTTCGTGCTTGCTCTGCAAATTGGCGTGCAATTTCCAAAATACCTGCCGTACCGGAAGCATTATCAAGTGCACCATTATAGATGTTATCACCAGATTTACTTTCATCGACTCCAAGGTGATCCCAATGAGCGGAGAAGAGAACGTGTTCATCAGGGGTTGTAATGCCGGGTAAAGTGGCGACAACATTATAGCTGTTGGCGTATTCCGCTTTATTGGTAAATTGAATATCGGCGGTTTGTTTCAAGGGGTAATTAAGTGGTCTACTGGCCGCTTGTTTCATGAGTGTAGACAGAGATAATCCAGACTGAGTGAATAACGCTGTTGCGGCATTTAAAGTGATCCAGCCTTCAACTTGAATATGTTTGGCTTGATCATGTTTGCTCTGAGCCAGATCTTGCTGTGCCCCAGTCCAACTATTTTCAACCACAGACCATGGATAGGATGCCGGAGCGGTATCATGGATGATAATCGCACCTAGTGCACCATGACGACTGGCTTCCTCATATTTGTAGTCCCAACGACCGTAATAGGTCATAGCTTTGCCATTAAACAAGCCAGATTGAGGGTTCGCAAAGCCAGGATCATTGACTAATATCACAGCAATCTTACCTGTCATATCGATATTTTTATAATCATCCCAGTCATATTCAGGCGCAGAGATGCCGTAGCCGACAAATACCAAAGGCGCCTTACTAATATCGATGCCACCATTATCGTGACGACTGCCCAAGACCACATCTTTGCGATGTGTCAGCTCAGTGCCCGCGAGTCTAATCACTTGTTGTTCACTGGCGGTGTAGCTCACCATAGGGACTGCTTGTAAAAAGTCACCATGATTGGCGCCGACTAATCCCATTTGTTTAAAGGCTGAGGTTAAGTAGTTAAGCGTGAGTGTTTCCCCTTTGGTAGTGGGTGCACGTCCCTCAAATTTATCTGACGAGAGGGTTTTTATATCAATACGAAAACGGGCCTCATTAAACTTAATTTGGTTGCCGATATCGGCTTGCTCTTGGGAGTCAGATTGGACTTTAACGTCAGATTGAGACTCTGTAACGTGTTGGCTACAGGCACTCAGTAATGCAATGGTCGGTACAGTAAGCAGTAATCGCATGGAACATCCTATTTTTGTTGTTATTGGCTTCATTACGCTAGGGTAAAGAAGATGATATTGGTTATTGAAGTGGCGCCTTCACCGATGACGTAAGCTTTATTACCCGTTTGATGTTTTAGAAAATCAGCTGTTGCCATGGCTGAGGTATAAAAACATTCCTCGGGGACGTTAATCCCTGCAGAACCAAGTCTATTTTGCAAATCTTTGCCTGTTTGTACCGGATAATTGGTTAAAATAACCAATGGATTACCTTGTTCAAGTAAGCGATGAATGAACTTATCACTGCCAGGAATAAGTTCATTATCATGCAGTAATACGCCGTCGATATCGCAAATAATATTTTTCATGAAAAACTCTCGGTTTATGCTCTGTTAGAGAAAATAGCCTTGTAAGCCATATAAAGCCAAATTGGCGCTAATTACAATGCTTTTTACTCAACTAACAAGGCCAAGTGATATGGACACTGGATGTTAATCATTCCCCTGAAAAATAATCAACAAAATTAAGATAGCGACAGGGTTAATCAGAACCTCGATGTTTTTTTATAAAACATGCGTAACTCTGCGTCTTAAGGTGGTTTGGGTATATACTCAATGTAAACCAATAAACGTTCGTGCAAGATAGTATGCCTGCCAAATATAAGAGACGGATATGAGCCATATTATTGTGATTGTTGAAGATTCTATTTATTTTCGTCAAATCGTATCCTGTACACTCAAAAGTGCAGGTTATCAAATCCTAGAAGCTGAGAATGGTCGTGATGCGCTAGATAAAATACAAGGCGTTAATGTCGCACTCTTCATTTGCGATCTTAATATGCCCATTATGGATGGTCTAGAATTTGTAAAAGTATTGAAGCAGCAACAACATTTTAAATTTACTCCGGTTATCATGTTAACCAATGAATCAAAAGATTCAAAAAAACAAGAAGGGAGGCATTGCGGTGTAAAAGGTTGGCTGCAAAAGCCGATTGAGCCAGAAAAATTGCTCCATATTGTTAAAAAACTTCTGCCAAATTAATATTTCATTGATCTCAAATACAACCTTGTTCACAGTACTCTGTGATGGTTGCGAAGCAGAGATATTCCAATTTTATCCTATTGGTGATTAAGTACTTTTGGACTACATATCTGCCAATTCAAACAAGTGTATAATTTGTTTGTTTTTAGTGTTTAATTGTGGGTCTTTATGTTGGATTTAAGTTTTGTTAACGATGATTCCAGTGATATCATTGATTATTATAATAAAAGTGGACTGGTAGATTATAAAAAACGAATATTGGGTGTAGTGAAACCCAAGACTAACGATGAATTGATCAGCTTAATTAAACAATGCCAGAAAGCTATGCAAGCTTTTTATGTGATCAGTACGGGCAAAAACTGGGGGTATGGTAAAGCGGCGCCAGTGGCTGATGACAATTTGTTGATTGACCTGAGTTTAATGAATCAAATCCACGATTATGATGAGCAGCTTGGCGTAGTAGAAATAGGCCCCGGTGTCACCCAAGGACAACTTGCAGCGTTTCTAACTGATACTCCTTGGATGGTTGACTGTACGGGAGCAGGGCCAACCACCAGTATTATGGGTAATGTGCTCGAAAGAGGCTTTGGCCATGGTGCACAAGGTTATCGGAGTCGGCATTTCACTATTACTGAATATATTCTTGCTAATGGTGAACAAAAATCATTGGATACACAGCCACGTTATGTTGGTAGAGCGGGTCATGGTGCTGGGATCACCGAGCTTTTTACGCAAAATAATATTGCAGTAGTGACGAAAATACGTTTTGAATTGTCGCTGAAACAAAAGCAAAGTTTACGTTGTCTTGTCAGGTTAAAAAATGTTGAAGATATAGGTGCTTATATTGATATTCTTCGACAACTTAAAGCAGAAAATACCTTAGATACGTTACCCCATATTGGTAATAATTACCGTATGTTGTCTATGGTAAGCCAGTTTGATTTTTCTCAATGGGATCCAAGATTGGGAGTCCTGAAAGAAGACGTCGCGCAACTGGAAAAACAACATAAAATCATGCCGTGGACAGCCGCTTTTGTCGTATCTGGGGAGCCTAATGTTGCTAAAGCCAAAGCGCGAAGAATTAAATTAGCATTGAGATCAATGGCTGATGTTAAGGTTATTTCGTTAAGTCGACTGATCAAAGTGGATCGTTTGCTTGAAAATGCCATGCCCTTGTTTAAGCATTCCATTCGTTACGTGAAGTTTCAAGAACAAATGAGTCAATTTACCCGTGCAATGATCATGTTTGAAGGAAATCCAGATCCTATGGCCCTTAAAGGTTGTTATTGGCGTAATCAGCAACCACATAGCATTGAGAACATGGATCCCATCGACAATGATTGTGGTTTTTATTGGATTGCCCCAACTTTGCCTATGCTGGGAGAAGAAGTGAATGCTTGTGTGACGCAGACTGAGACATTATTTCAAGAATATGGATTCGAATTTGGGATCACATTAACGTCGGTGACAGCACATATGTGTCAGGCGATCATTAGCTTATATTATGATGTGAGTGTGCCAGAAGAGCAACAAAGAGCCAAAGTACTGATACATAGATTGCGTCGACTTTATACCGAAAATAAATGGCAATGTTATCGACGTGCCGTAGATGAAATGCCTTTTTCTTTATCTCAAGAACTGGATCAGGATGCGCTTGAGCTTAAAGGGCAGATCAAAGATGCACTCGATCCACATAATTTAATTAATGCAGGTCGTTATCAGACTGCCCCACTAAAGGGGAAGCGATTATGTTAACTACGACGATTCTTGCTCAAGATGCAGAATTTGAAACCTTTGCTGAACACTATAAGCAGGCATCCGGCAATGAGACTTCCATAGAGTATTTTAAACGTATTTCTATGGTGCGGGCTTTTAGTGATCAAAAAGGTGAAATGATAGGAGGTTATACATTAAATAGTCGGTTGCCGATCCGTTATTTTGCAGATATTCCAGCATCGGTTGACCAACCTTATTTTATGACTCAGGGAGATGATGTGGTTGAAGCTGGTGGATTATGGATCAATAGTGAAGTGAATAACTTTTACCGTGGCATTATTTATTTGTGGTCACTTTTAGACATCATAAAGAGCAAAAAACGGTTTATTATTGGTGGTGCTAAACATCCAAAGGTGGCAAAACTGCAGTCTATTGTATTCCCAAATAAACTGTATGAAGGGCCGATACCGACAGCCGATTATGTGTGCATTTTTTATGCTAAACGTGGTTATATCCCTGTACAGGTATTATTAATTATCAACAAATATTGGTTAATTGACCCATGTAAGAATGTGATTCGGTCAATTAAATCCCTTTATGGTAAGAATGGATTTGGAAACTCATGAAAGTATAAAGCCACATCGCCTCGCTTAATAACGTTGTGGCTTCAATTAATTACTGACTATTTTAGTCAGTAATTAATTGATATTCATTGTGTAGAATATCAATAATTTCTTGTTTAGGGTTTTCACTAATATGTAATTTTTTACCAATGACTTTTTCAGCGATAGCGATGTATGTATTAGAAATATCCATCATAACAGATTGCGGTAATTTGTTATCAGCTGCGAGGGCAAAACGTTCAGGCATACGCTCTTTATTTAACAAAATATCGGGATCAGGAAAGTGATTGAGGAGCCACTGTCTAAAACCTTCTTTTGATTGTTCGATGATGTTGCCATTACGATGTGCGGGTCCATCCCAGATCCGTGAGCTGTCAGGAGTGCCCACTTCATCCATATAAATAAGTTTCTCTTTACCGTCAGCACCTTTAACGTAACCAAATTCAAACTTAGTATCGATAAAAATTTGATCTTGTGCAGCAAGTGCTTCACTTATCACGGCAAAGCCTTCAGTGAGTAGCTTCTCATAGAGGTCGATATCTGATGCTTGGTGAAAATTAAACCCCTCGAGGTGACGTTCGAGATCGCTGCGCGACACGTTGACGTCATCAGCTTCAGGTACACCTTCAAGGCCGGTTAACACACCTTTTGTTGATGGGGTTATTAATAACGCTGGGAGTTTTTGATCTTTTTCTAATCCTTCAGGCAGGGTGATACCACAAAACTCACGTTCCCCTTTGGTGTAGGCACGCCACATCGACCCTGTGATATAGTGTCTGGCAATGGCTTCAACCATCACTGGCTGGGATTTTTGAACTATCCATACAAAGGGATGCGGTACATCTAGAATATGGCTGTCCGCTAAGCCTTTTTCTTTAAAGAGTGTAAACCAGTGATTTGATATAGCGTTAAGTGCGGCCCCTTTACCAGGTACACCATTGAGTCCATCTTCGCCTTGCCAGATACAATCAAATGCTGAAATACGGTCGCTTATCACCATGATGGCAAGTGGTGTATCAGCAGGAACATCGTAACCTTTTTGTTGAATTAAGCGGGCACTGTCTTGCTCTGTGAGCCAGTAAACACTGCGAACTTTACCTGAATGAACGGCCATATCTGTACGGATAGGAAGATCATCGTTAACGGCTAGAACGGTAGTAGAGAGATTCATAGGAGTCTTTTATGGTAATGGATGATTTCGGCGGGAATTGTAGCAGAAGTTGCCACTTGCAACAGCTTTTTAGGCTGAGAATCGCAGTAAAAACAGTATTTTTTGTTTAGTAGATAATACGGATATTCAGCTCCGGGGGTGTGGCTCACAAAGCCCTAATGTTAAGGCTTTGTATTTTTAATCAATCCAATCATGTTCATTTGGATTGATAACCCGCTACTTAGCCTTGATGTGACGTGCTCTTAAATTATGAGTAATATCAGCCAAACTGAGATCTTGATCTTCGAGTAAGACGAGTAAATGATAGATAAGGTCGGACGCTTCATCAATCAACTCAGGTTTATCATGAGTGGCTGCGGCAAGGGCAGTTTCTAACCCTTCTTCACCCACTTTTTGTGCAATACGCTTAGTGCCACTGTCGAACAAGTGAGCGGTGTAACTGGAATTGGGATCATCGCCTTTACGTGCCGCTATCAAGTTGGCTAGGTTGTCGAGAAAAGGATGGGCGGGACCATTGGGCCAGCAGCTCTCAGTGTGTAAGTGGCACGTTGGACCCTTGGGTAACACTTGTACTAATAAGCTGTCGTTATCACAATCTTTGTCGATGCCAACCAGCTGAAGAGTGTGACCTGAGGTTTCTCCTTTGGTCCACAAACGCTGCTTGCTACGACTGAAAAACGTCACAGTGTCAGTCTCCAAGGTTTTGATTAATGCAGCTTTATCCATATAACCTAGCATCAGCACTTTGCCCGTTAGGTGGTTCTGGACCACAGCGGGAATGAGCCCATCTTGTTTGTCCCAATCCAGTGAAGCTGAAAAGGCGGCTGTATCTTGTATTGTGTGTGTCATTGTCTATTCCTGTCGCTTAAGGGCAGTTCACTTATCATAAAATGATTTAACGTCGAGTGGCAATGTGATGCTGTGCTAAATAATGTTTAAGGGCATTAATGTCGATGATCCCTTTATGAAATACACTGGCGGCCAGTGCTGCATCGACTTTAGCAATGTCAAACACCGCTCTAAAGTGCGCCATGGTACCAGCGCCTCCTGAGGCAATAAGTGGTACATCACATACTGCACGTACGATAGAGAGTTGTGTTAAATCGTAGCCTTGACGCACGCCATCTTGGTTCATCACGTTAAGGACGATTTCACCGCAGCCTTGCTTTTGTACCTCTTCAACCCAGTCTTGAGTAAACCATTGAGTGTCTTTGGTGGCGGACTCATCACCAGTGAACTGCTTCACTTTATAACTGTCACTTATGTCATCGTAATAGGAGTCGATGCCTATTACGATGCATTGGCGCCCGAACTCATCTTGTAAGCGTCTAATTAAGCTTGGATCGCTCAGTGCAGGTGAATTGATTGAAATTTTATCTGCGCCGAATGCGAGTTTTTCTCTTGCCTGCGCTAAGGTGCTAATGCCACCTGCGACGCAGAAGGGGATGTCGATGCATTCAGCCACTTTACTTATCCAGCTTTTATCGATAACCCGGTTATGGGCACTGGCAGTGATATCATAAAAAACCAGTTCATCGGCGCCTTCTTTTGCGTACCGTGCAGCTAAGGGAACGATATCGCCGACAATTTCGTGATGACGAAATTGCACGCCTTTAACCACTTTTCCGTCCTTTACGTCAAGACACGGCACGATCCGTTTGGCTAACATGGCTCAACTCCTATTTTATTCGGCCAACATGCAATAGCCTGCTCTACATTAAAATTTTCAATTAACAAGGCCTTGCCTATGATGATGCCATCGGCGCCAGCATCTCGCACTGCTGCTACATCTTCTAAAGTGGCGATACCGCCAGAAGCTTGCCAGTGTATTTGTGGGTATAAGCGGGCTATTTCTTGGTAGAGTTGCGTATTAGCACCGCTTAATGTGCCATCTCGACTGATGTCAGTCACTAATGCATGCTTGAGGCCAAAAGGGGCAAAAGCGGCAACTAATGCGTCTAGACTTTTACCGCCGCCAGATTGCCAGCCAGAGACGGCGACGATTTTGTCGCCTTGCTCATTGATATTAACATCCAAGGCCAGACAGATAGCATCGGAGCCATATTTTTGCAACCAGCTCTGCACTAACGCGGTTTCTGTGACAGCAAGAGAGCCAATGACGACACGTTTAACCCCTATGTTGAGCAGTTCGATGACCTGCTCTTCAGTGCGTATGCCACCCCCAACTTGAATATTGGCATCGAGGCCATTAACGAGTTCTGTTATCAGTGCTGTTTGACGCATTTTAGGATTTTTGGCACCAGTGAGGTCGACAATGTGAAGCCAGTTAGCTCCTTGTTTCTGATAAGATTTAAGTTGTGAAAGCGGGCTTAAATCAAAGACAGTTTTTTGTGTGTAGTCGCCCTGGTAGAGACGCACAACTTGGCCTTGAATAAGATCGATTGCCGGTATTATCATCAGTTTGTCTCCTGTAATGTAAGGGTAAAAGAGTCGTTATCTAATGTTAAAAAATTGCTTAATATCGCCGCACCCACCGAGGCACTTTTTTCGGGATGAAATTGCACACCCATAAAGTTATCTTTGGCGATAGCGGCGCTGAAGGTTTCACCATATTGGCACTGTGCGATAGTGTACTCACTCAGTGGTGCACGGTAGCTGTGGACAAAATAGAGATAACTGCCGTCCGCGATGCCCGCAAATAGGGGGTGGTCTGATGGGGTGATTTGGTTCCAGCCCATATGAGGCCGAGGCTGACCTTGGCTATCAAGTTCGGTGATCTGTGTGGGAATAAGGCCCAAACATTCACAATCAATGCGTCTGCCTCCTTGCTCTTTTGACAGTTCTGTCATTATCTGCATGCCTAAGCACACGCCAAGGACGGGCTGTGTTAAGTGCTGGACAAGCTCAATAAGTTGCTTATCTTTTAATGAAGCCATCGCCGCGCCAGCAGTGCCGACTCCGGGGAGTACCACTCTCGCTGCCGCTTTGATGACGTGAGGATCATCGGAGACAATCACATCATCAGTAAGCCGCTTGAATGCATAGCGAACCGAGCTTAAATTGGCACAACCTGTGTCGATGATGACGGTGGTGTTTGTGGGGATCATGTGTTGTCCTTTGAAGATGCAGTCATCGTTGTTTGGTTATTCTTCATGGCTAAAGGACGCCTTTACTTGAAGGCAAACGGTCACCTTCGATTTTGACTGCTTGGCGCAAGGTACGCCCTAATACCTTAAACAGGCTTTCGACCTTGTGGTGATCATTATTGCCCTTGGTCGTTAAATGTAAAGTGCATCGCAAACCGTCAGCAAATGAGCGAAAGAAATGCGGCACCATTTCAGTGGCCATGGCGCCGACAAGTTCACGTGCAAACTCGCCTTCGAATTTGATAAAAGGACGACCTGATAAATCCAGCAGGCACGAGGCGCTGGCTTCGTCCATTGGGATAGCTTGTTCAAATACATTGCCAAAGCGGGCGATGCCACGTTTATCCCCCAAGGCTTGCCTTAAAGCATCGCCGATCGCCAAGGCGGTATCTTCAACGCTATGGTGATCGTCAATCTCCAGATCGCCATCGACACTGACATCCATCTTAAAATGGCCGTGGGTCGCGATTTGATCTAGCATGTGATCAAAAAATCCAATACCTGTGTCAATTTTGCCTTTTTCTTGTGAGTCTAAATCAATCGTGACATGTATATCGGTTTCTTTGGTGGTGCGAATGACGCTCGCCACTCGCTCGGTGCTTAACAGCTGTTGGGTGATGTCGTGCCAATTGAGGGTATCGCGGTTGTATTGCAACCCCTTAATGCCCATCGCATTAGCGAGTTCCATGTCTGTGTGACGATCGCCAATGACAGCAGATTGGGTAAAATTGATCTTGCCTTGCGTGAGGTGATCTTTGACTAATCCCAATTTTGGCTTACGGCAGCTGCAGTTGTCATCATCGAAATGAGGACAAAGTAAGATCTCATCGAAGATCACTCCTTGACTCTCTAAAATCTGCATCATCATGTTTTGAGGAGCATCGAAGTCATCTTGTGGAAATGACGGCGTGCCAAGACCATCTTGGTTACTGACCATCACGAGCCTGAAACCTGCCGCTTGAAGCTTAAGTAAAGAAGGGATCAATAGCGGCTCAAAAACCAGTTTAGCCAAACTGTCGACCTGTTTGTCGCTCACCGGCTCTTCAATCATAGTGCCATCGCGGTCAATAAATAAGATGTTCTGTTTCATGGTGTGTTAGCCTTTAAATGTGCTCAATACTGGTGGTTATTTTTAGGATGATGGATCCTGTAACCTATTGGGTTAATATGTTAATTATTGTCTCGGTATCAGCTTTATCGCTAAAACTAAAGCGAATACAGTTAGCCAACCTAGGATCTTGGTAAGCGCGAGTGACGATCCCCGCTTCTTGCAGACGCTCGCTTGATACTTGAGTGTTAAATTTAGCCAACACAAAGTTGCCGTTTGCGGGCAAGACCTCTGCACCAATGCTGTGCAGTGCGTGGGTTAACTGCGCGCCGCAGACTTTTAAGTGACCAACTTGTTCCCGAATTAACGCAATCCCTTCATGACTGAGGGCTGCCGTGGCGATTTGGGACACGGGCACAGGCACAGGGTAGGGCGCGATGACGCGCATCACCAGATCACAAATTTGTGGGTTTGCGAGCAGGAAGCCGCAACGCAGCCCCGCGAGCGCAAAAGCTTTAGACAAGGTTCGTAATACAACTAAGTTGTCATATTTGTTAATCAATTTAGCCACGCTGTAGTCTGGGCAAAACTCAATGTAGGCCTCATCTACAACAATGATGCTCTCGGGCATATTCTTGATGATTTGTTCGATATCTGCTGTTTCGATCACCGTGCCTGTTGGGTTATTGGGGTTGCAGATGAACACGAGTTTGGCCCCTTGAGTTTGCGTCATAATATCATCAGGTAATTGATATTCAGGCGTCAGCCCAAGTGCTTTTACCTTTACATTAAATGTGTTGGCACTGATGGCGTACATGCCATAAGTGGGACCAAAGCAAGCGATTGAATCGACTCCTGGGTGGCAAAAAGTGCGAATAAGCAGCTCAATCGCTTCATCGGCGCCGCGGCTGGTGATAATGCTATCTTCGCTGACACCAGAATATGTGGCGTAAGCTGAGATTAGCTCAGGTGGTTGACACTGTGGGTAACGGTTTATATTGGCGATATTAGTATTATTAAAAGGGGATTCGTTGGCATTGATCCATACATCCCCCTGGCCACCAATGCGCCTTGCTGATTGATAGACTTCAAGATCCAACAGCTCAGTACGGGCAAGACGTTGGGCCAGGTTCAGTGGTGGCTTATTCATGATTAGGTTTCCTCATTGAATGATGCTAAGCGAATTGCAATGGCATTTTTATGGCCATCAAGTTGCTCAGCTGCGGCAAGCGTCATGACAGTGTGACTTATGTTTTTTAAGCCATCTAAAGTCAGTTCCTGCACCGTAAAGCGGCGCGAAAAATCGGCAAGCGATAAGCTGGAGACACTGCGGCTATAGCCATAGGTTGGCAATACGTGGTTGGTACCACTGGCGTAATCCCCTACAGATTCAGGTGTATAAGCCCCTAGAAAAACAGATCCTGCTGCGCGGATCGTGTTAAGCAACTCACGTGGTGCTTGTGTTTGTATGATTAAATGTTCAGGGCCATAACGGTTAGCGACATTCACCGCCTCATTCATATTATTCACCAGTAAGGTGCGGCTGGCATTTAATGCTGCTGCGGCGATATCTTGGCGACTGAGTTGTGCTAATTGCTGCTTGAGTGACTGATTAACCTGCTTGGCTAAGCTTTCTGAGTCAGTAAGCAGCATCACCTGAGAATCGGGACCATGTTCAGCTTGTGACAGCAGATCGGCGGCAATAAAATCTGGGTTAGCATGACGGTCTGCAATAACGAGCACTTCAGAGGGCCCAGCTGGCATATCAATACTGACAATACAGCGACGGTCTTGTGAAATAAGACGCTTTGCTTCGGTTACATAACGGTTTCCAGGGCCAAAAATTTTGTCTACTGCTGGAATACTTTCGGTGCCGAATGCCAACGCGGCAATGGCGTGTGCGCCGCCCACTTGAAATATCTCAGTGATCCCGCACGCGTTGGCTGCATAGATAATGGCGTCATCGATCGGTGGGGGCGAGACCAGCACTCTTTGCTGGCATCCTGCAATTTTTGCTGGAATGGCTAGCATGAGCACGGTTGAAATTAACGGTGCACTGCCGCCTGGAATGTATAAACCGACTTTTTCGATGGCTTCAGATCTTAACTCACAACGGATCCCCGTTTGAGTTTCAACATTAATGGGCACGAATTGTTGCGCGTTGTGGAAGGTATCGATATTGGTGATTGCTTGCTCGATCGCATTTTTAATCTCAGGTGTGACGCGCTGACAAGCAGCGGTGATCTCATCAAGGGTGATGTGTAGTTTATCGCTACTGAAATCGTCAAATTGAAGATTATAAGCTGTCAGCGCGGCATCTTTATCTTGCTGTACGCGATTGATAATATTAACAACGCTTTGTTCCAGAGAAACATCGCCGACTAAAGGAGAGCGAGTTAATGCTGCGTGTTGCTCATCAGCCGTTAATTGTGACCAGTTGAGGATTTCCATGATGTTATCCCATCATCTTTTCAATGGGCATAACAAGAATTGAGCTGGCACCCAGTTGAGTGAGCGCTTCCATGGTGTCCCAGAACAGATCTTCGGTACTGACGGCGTGGATAGCGACCCGATTGGTGTCATCGTTGAGTGGTAATATCGTTGGGTTTTCAGCGCCAGGAAGTAGGGCGACGATTTGATCTAATTTGTCTGTTGGTGCATGTAGAAGAATATACTTACTCTCTTTCGCGCGTACAACACCATTGATACGAGATAATATTTTTTCTATTAGCGCTTGTTTTGATGGGGTTTTCTCTTCTGAAGATTGAATAATACACGCATTGGAGCGGTAGATCACCTCAGTTTCATATAGGCCGTTAGCTTCTAATGTTGCGCCAGTAGACACCAGATCGCAGATGGCGTCAGACAATCCTGCGCGCGGCGCGACTTCAACAGAACCCTTGAGCATGCAATCACTGTAAGTGATCCCTTTTTTCTGCATATAACGACGCAGTAAATTAGGGTATGAGGTGGCAATACGAAGACCTTCTAATGACGTTGCATCTTGGTACTTAAATTCGTTCGGGACAGCTAAAGAGAGGCGGCATGCGCCGAAATCGAGTTCACGTAATTTAATACAATTTGATGGCTTGTCTAAACGCTCTCTCTCAATTTGTTCCTCTTCGAGTACATTCTCGCCTATGATCCCTAAGTCAACTACCCCATCCATCACTAAACCTGGAATATCATCATCACGCACACGTAATAAATCAATGGGTAAGTTATCTGAGTGGGCGATAAGGCGTTGTTCATTGATATTAAATTTGACACCACAGCTTCTTAACAGCTTCATGGATTCTTTAGAAAGGCGACCTGATTTCTGAATAGCGATACGTAATCTGTTTGACTCTGACATGATGACATTCCTATAAGTTGATTTAACTATCTATCTATTTTGTGTGTATTTAACTGAGATTAAATTTTTATTTATCAGTTAAATAAGCTAAAACGAAAAAACCCCCGGAATTCCTTCCAGGGGTTCTTGATATTGTTAAATCAACCGCCAGAAGGAACATAGTCCTTCGGCAGTGAGCTTCCGAAGGCTACCGCGTATGGTGATGATGCACAGTGTTCAGACGCTTTATCATAATATGTTCTCTATTAACGTTAAGGGAGTCTAAGGACTCAAAAAATTATCGCTAGCATTGTTGCCAGCAGACCCATTTAAACTAAACACTTTCAGACATGATTGCAACTATTAATTTTTATGATTGATGCGCTATTCATATCACTTTTTAGCTCAGCTGCATTTTTTGAAATGCCTTTGGGGTGATCCCGGTTTGTTTTTTAAAGTATCGACCCATATGACTTTGGTTTGAAAAACCACAAGCGAGTGCTATTTCTGTCAAGCTATGGGAGGAATGACTTAATGAGTATTTAACTTGCTCAATTCTAATGTAAGTTAAATATTCTTGTGGAGTACGGGCAAAGCTTTCCTTGAACATACGGCAAAAATGATATTCACTAAGCTTGGCTATATTGGCAAGCTCTGAAAGGTAAATTTGTCGGTGAAAATGTGCATGAATAAACTCCCTCACCATGCCCGCGATACGTGGCGATAGCCCACCTGTTAATGTGTTAACGGTTTTGGTTATACCACTGCTATGCAGCATGGAGATTAAGATGGTGTCAGTGGCTTGTTTCAGTGTTAATGGGCTTTCATTTTGCCAATTAGTATCGACCATATTGTTGCGGAATAAGGATTCAAGACCCGGATGTTTAAAAAAGGTTAGTTCTGGCAATATCAGCGTTCGAGGATCGATATCGAAAACGTTAAGCGCCAGTTGTTTAAGATAATGGTCATCGAAATAGAGATGCATAAACTGTTGTGGTGTGCCTAACTGCCAATGGCTTTCACTGCCTTTAGGCATTAAGCAGAATCGACCCGGTGCACCAAAATCTGACTGAATATCGGTTCGATGAGTTTCATAGCCACCGGACAAATACATACTCAAGGTGTGTTGTTGGTCATTGGCATAAAACAGTCGCTCTTGGCTGTTCTGATAATGGGCCCAACTGAGTTTTTCGGTTAATGTATGTCGGCGAAAACACAGTTTATGCGATTCATTAAAACTGACGTGTGTATTTTGATTTTTGTTCATGAGTTCATATTAACGTTTTGCATTAACGCTCACAATCGTGTGGCAAAACTAACCGCAATATTGTGTTAACTGTCCCTTGATAGTGACATACTTTCCATGGCATTAGCATCACACTAAGCCCAATCTAATGGTTACGATAGAGTATGCTATGACAGCGGTGTTATATGGATTAATGATTTTTGTTTGGGGTTTTTCATGGATTGCGATTAAGTGGCAAGAGGGAGAGACGCCCACAGAAGTGTCTATTTTTTATCGATTTACTATTGCAGCAACCTTGATGTTGGTGTCTGGTGTGGTGTTCAAAAAACTGCAAAATACCACGAAGAGGCAGCATCTGTTTTTTGCACTGCAAGGACTGTGTTTGTTTTGTTGCAATTTTCTAGCGTTTTATGGTTCGACACACTATATTGCTAGCGGATTGACAGCGGTGGTAATGGCAACCGCTCCGGTGTTTAATGCATTGCATGGTAAGCTTATTTACGGCACTCCCATCAAGGCTAATTTTTGGTTAGGTGTGGTGGTGGGCTTAAGTGGTATAGTGCTGTTATTTGGCGCTGATTTGATTAAAGCGAATTGGTCGATAGAGCTGCTTTATGGTTTACTGCTTTCGCTATTAGGTACTTGGTGTTTTTCTATGGGAAACATGATCAGTCTTTATAATAGCCGCAATAATATTCAGCCCTATACCGCGACCAGTTACGCTATGGTGTATGCTTGTATAGCCTTGTTTTTCATTATCAGTTTCAAAGGGTTAAGTTTTGATCTGGACACGAGTAGCAGATATCTTATGAGTTTAATGTATTTGGCTATACCTGCATCTGTTTTAGGTTTTACAGCTTACTTGATGCTAGTTGATAAGTTAGGAGCTAATCAAGCAGCGTACCTTTTGTTGATCACACCTATTATAGCCTTAGCCACATCGAGCTTTTTTGAGGGGTATAGCTGGACTGTTTATTCAACCTCTGGACTTTTTTTGGTGATTTTAGGCAATATCATTACCCAAATAAACGTGCCTGTATCAAGTTATCTCTACTGTTATGTCGGAAAACGAGTTAAAAGGCAGCGAATAAACCAAAGTTTGAGATAATAGTTTCAGTTTTCGTCGTGTTTTGCACTATACTGCTGTGGCAGAAGACTGCGATAATTCAATATTTTAAAATAAAGAGTCGAATATGAGTAAAGGTACAGTTAAGTGGTTCAACGCAGACAAAGGTTTTGGATTTATTACCCCTGAAGATGGCGGTAAAGACCTATTTGTTCATCATTCTGAAATCCGCAGTGGTGGTGGTTATGCCACACTAAATGACGGTCAGTCTGTTGAGTTTGATGTTGGCGAAGGGCAAAAAGGTCCATGCGCAACGAATGTTATACCAGGCTAAATTAATGTTTCTATAAACATTATTAAGTAAATAAAAAGTCAGTGTCGGCCTAGCTTACACTGGCTTTTTATGTTTTTGATGCCTTTAAATAACAAAAAGATAAGTGAAAGTGAATGTTTTTATCGTAATTGTCATATTTTGTTAATGAAAGATTTGTATTATGCAGGGAAATATTTCATTAGCAGTTAGTTGATATGTTGATTAATACCAATCATTACCGTGCGCCTATCCAGTCAACAGCGCATTCGCGCCATCACTCCCCTAAAGCGAAAATAGAGAAAAGCAGGTCATCTCACGTTCAACAGGAGCATGACGATACTAAACTCAGTAATACCATTCAGCAAATAAAGCGATTAGGGAATGAACTGGGGTTATTTATTGAAACACAAAATAGTCATAACAATAACAATAAAGTTGACGCATTGAGCTTAACTGAAGCTAAACGTTTGTATAAAACGCTTTCATATTTTGAACATATAAAGACTATTAAAAATAATCAAAAAAATCAATTACCACGAGCAGAAGCAAAGTTGGCAGGATTGGTAAATCCTGGAGCGAAAAAAATGAATGGCATAACAGTCAGTGCGAATTTTGCAGCAAGCATGGGGACGGGGGCGGCAGACGTCGAAGTCGCAGGAGCAGGGGTAAAATATCGATATCGGCAGCAAGTCGATACCAATGATGAAGGCTCTATTTATGTTAAAGAGAGTAATATTGTCTCAATGTCTGCTTGGGCTGGATGTAAATCATCTATTGCCGCTGTGGGAACCTTTGGATTGAAAGCCAAATTAAGCAGTTCTTATCAACGAATTAATTTTAAAAAATTTGCCAGCATTAAGCATCTTGTTGAATATACAAGTCAAGATAAGTCTCTGCAGAGGAAAACACAACAACTTAAAAATGCAGAGTTAGACATTGAAAATTTGTTAGGTAAATATGCCCGTCACACTAATAGCGAATTGAATTCCGCGAACTTAACGGATTTACAAGCATTACTATTATCGTCTAAAAGTAAAACGTACAAAGCTGGTTATCGACATGAAGTTAGCGCTAAAGTCGGCGCCGATGTTAAAGTGGATGCTGCGTTATTTATTGGGGCGAAAGCGGATGTCGAATTAATAAAAAATAATTCCCATGAATTGGTGAATAATGATTTTTATTCGTTTATGGAAAAGGATGAACATTTAGCGGTAAAAATTAAGCCGTTGGTGTATAGCACTTTTGTGAAGCCTTATCTTTTCTCGACTTCCGAATTATTATCCCATTTAGCAGAACTTAAAAGTGATATAGAAACCTATAATTCAGCAGTTAAAAATAAAGATTATACCAAAAAAAATAAACACTTAAATAATTCTATCATTACAGAGTCTGCAAATAAAAAACACACGGTTGAAAACAAATATGGCAACGTAGGTCGCCATCAGCAATTACAGTGCTTTTATGCATCACATGCTTATTTAGCCATCCTCGCTAAAAATGTAGAGAGTCCGCTTCTCAAACAAAATCTGACGGAATGTTTCAATGTCTTAAATCATTCTGATTTTGAATACTCGCAGACCAAGTTGAATGACTTAAATAAAATAAAACAAGAGGTTAATCAAATAAGAGAAGACACAACCACCACTTTTTCGGTGAATGTGGCAGGCATCAAGTTGGATGTTACCAAGATAAATCGTGAGTTTGATCATCCCAGTCGAGTGCGTAAAGGGCATTACCATGACGTTTTAGTGACTCTTAGTGGTTCGACTTCAATGGCTACCATGCTGTCAGCGACTGATATTGCCGCGCCTCTTAATGCAAAATTAGCGGAATTTAACTTACAACATGTGGTGGATTTGAATGTCATGCCAACCTTAGGAGCTGGTGCAAAACTGACATTTCAAACCCGGTGTTTTATGCCAAGTGATCAATCATTTATTGATGCGAAGGGTGATAAAAATGATCACTTGTCCAATGGACATCAATTTTATCGCGTTTATCTTGGTGGCACTATGTCATTAAGCGGCAGTATCTCTGCTCATACACCGGTTGCGATAAAAGTAAATGCTAAATATAAATTAGAGCATACCGATGAAGTGGTCATTCATGAAAGTATCTCTTCAACAGACATTATGTATACGCTAGTTAGGTTTAATAATTTATATAAAATGGCAGATAAAGAGATTGATGAGCAAACTAGTCCCAATAACCCTTGGAGTGTATTTTTTAATAAAAACAACCAAGATTATCTTGATATGTTTACTAGGTTTGGGCAACAGCTTGATGTGATGAATGGTCTAGATACTAGCATCAGTACAAAAACAGGGCATTTACTCCATCAAGTTGAAAAATTAATGGATGAGCAGCAATATGAACCCTATGACAAATCGTTATTTTTTGGCCAAATGGCTGAGTTAGCTCAAACCCCAAAGGATAGACAATTAAGTTCGAATGCATTTAAAAAATGTCGGGCATTATTTGAAACATTACTGAAAAAACAATTCATTGAAACAGAGAAACAACACAAGGCGACATGGACAACCTTAGACTTTAATACCTCCAAATACAAGGCGTTAGACTTACACAGTAAATTGATAGAAGCGGCGCCGCTTAATTTACGCCAGCAGATCAATAAGGTAAAACAGCATAGGTTGCCAGTTTAATATCGTTAACGGGGGCTTTCTGGGGCCGTTAATGTTTGGATCAGTCGCTGAGTTAAGCTATTCGCTTTGGCTTGAGCAGGCCAAACGATGTAAACCCCCAGAGGCTCGGGCTGCCAAGCTTTCAATAGTGGCGTTAATTGACCAGTAGCTAATGCCTCTTGAACCATAAATAGGGGAGGGGTAATGAGCCCTAAACCTGCTTTAGCTAGGCTTATTTGCGCGTGTAAATCATCCACGGTGACTTGACTATTAACAGCGATCTCCAACCGTTGTTGTTGAGGGCCTAAAAATACTTTCTTGGTGGTACGCACCGATAAACCAATCCAAGGAAGTTGGACTAAGTCATTGGGGTCATTGATCATGTTACATGGATATTGTTGTGCAAATTCGGCTGACATGACTAAAGCTCTCGGCATGGTAAAAAGCAAACGTGCTTTCAACGCGCTGTCTTTTAATGGCCCGATACGAATCGCCATGTCTATGCCTTCATTAATCAAATCGACCGCCCGATCACTAAAGTTCAGTTGTAATTCAATCTTGGGATATAAGCGAATAAATGTCGCGATGTTCTCCATTATGGAGGCTTGACTCAACATCGATGGTAAGGTGATTTTTAAACAGCCAGTAGGTTGTTCACAGTCTTGATTTATCTGTGTTAAGCCGCTATTTGCTGCGAGTAACATATCACGGCAAGATGGGTAAAATAGTGCTCCTGCTGAGGTTAATGATAATTTTCGTGTTGAGCGATAAAGTAGTGCCACCCCTAAGCGCCGCTCTAAATGCTTAATATGATGACTGACGACAGAGGGTGAAAGTCCCAATATACGTGCCGCACGACGAAAAGAACCTTCATCGACAGTATGGGCAAAAATAGCCATGGCTTTTAATTCATCAATCATCTAATTATCTCATTTAATCGAACAGTAAAACTAATGTATCTCATCTAATAATACAACTTAATTCACTTTATAGTGAGTGCGAATGATCAAGTCTGTGAATATGTCACGATAGCTTTCAATAAAAGCATCACGACATGGGTTGTCTAGCACGTTTTTGACTTTCCTAGAAACCATCATTGTTATTTAAGGAGCGAGTATGTTATTCAGTTTTATCGCAGCCACGGTGTTAATCACACTTATTCCAGGTCCATCTATGCTGATGGTGATATTAAGGGCATTACAGCAAAATTTTGCTCAGGCAGCAGCTGCCACCTTAGGGGTTGTTACAGCTGATGCTATTTTACTGAGCATCACGATGATGGGATTGGGTCCGCTATTGTCCAGCTCAGAATTAGTATTTGAGTGGGTTAAATGGCTAGGGGTTATTTATTTAATCTATTTGGGCTGGCAGCAACTGGCCAGTCAAGACAAGGTATTATCTAAGAAGCATTCAAATGAACGTAATGCGTTTACTCAAGCGTTCATCATCACCATGCTAAACCCTAAAATTATCGGCTTTTTTATTGCTTTTTTCCCCCAATTTATCGTGGCTAAGGAGCCATTATTGCCACAATTAGCCATACTCGGGCCTATATTTCTGGTGATAGTTGCGATGATATTACTTTGCTATGCAGGATTGGCTCATATTATTGCGCCTATGCTGCGCTCAGATAAACTGAACCTGTGGGTCAATCGCTCAGCAGGGCTGAGCTTGATTGGTTGTGGACTCTTAGCCAGCACCTTAGGTTATCAAGGTTAATGAACCGAGAGTGTGACTTTAATTGTCAATTTATGTGAAAGTCCCCGCTCACAAGCGGGGAGTGAATATTACAGACGTTCCATCGGGATGTTATGTGTTGAGATTTTTTGGATGAGATCTTTAAATGGAATCATCAGGTTATTGGCGTTCACATTCTTATCTAACTCAACGGTGTATGATTTTTCATTGTCAGCCCAAGTTAAAGAGGTTTCTGCGCGACCACTGTCGTCTTCCATAACAATTAAAATCCCTGGATTGCCGTTAACATAAAAATTAACCGCATCTTGATCCATGATCAAACCACTGTCTTTGGTAAAGGTCATGATATCGATAATGACATGACCTAAGGTCTTACTTTTCACTATCTTGGATAACTGATCCCAACCTTTGCCAGGTATAAAGTTTCCTCCGAGCGATGAGTGCAGTAGCTCAAACTTGCCGTTAAGTGCTTGATCTAAACTTGCAACATTTCCAGCAAATGACATCGAGTGCTTTTGGGCATCAATGTGTGATTGATTGGCGAGTATTGGGCGTTTAAAGGTTTGCTTAAATTCCATATCACCATCTTTATAGTGGCGGATCACCTTATCAAACTGACGGATCTGGGAGGAATGAACCAAGGTAAAACCGTATTCTTTGGTTTCTTTTGCTTGGGTAATATAATCAGTGCCATCAGCACTTGCTGTTAGCTTGTTGGGATGTTCGGCAAAGGAATATACGATTAAACCACTTGGTTCAAGCTGCGAATTGGGCGCTTGTTCTGTGATGAATGGGTTATTATCGTCGTGAATCACGGGATTCGCAGCGTGAGTGCTCGCAATGAAAAATGTGCAAGCATAGATACTCGCAAGTAGGGTAAAATTATGTTTTTTCATATGTCCTCCTTTACCATTGGCTTAAATTGCAATCGGTGGCGACTGAGTTCTTAAACCAGAACAAGCCCTTATGTGGCACGCTTTTCGACCACCAATGCTTCCCTTTTACGGTATATTTATTATCCCAGCCATTAGCGAGTCCGTGGCTGTCACCGACGAATGAGCGCCAAGTTGTTCTAAAGTCATCTTTCATATTATGTGCATCGTTAGGATGTTCACCGTCCTTTAAATGCCAAGTACTGGTGCCTCGATATGATTCCGGCCAGCCCCAAGTCACGGATTCCCAGCCAATCTCGGCAATAGGGACATAACAATTTGAGCGACTAAACGCACTGACGGCGGCTTGAGTTGGAGTGGTTACGGCAACAATTAGCGTCGCCAAAACTAAACTTTTTATTTTCATAATATCCCTATAAACGATGTTACATAAAATAATTCCCATGACATCTCCTGATACATTTAGAGTGTAAAGAAGAATCATTAACATGGAAGTTTAAGATTATTTCTAGTGGCAAAATAATAGGGGCATTTAAAGTGTTTTTGATATAATATCCCCCCGCATCTTCGCGCCATATTACAGCAGTGAGCAGTTGTGTGTTGTACATCGATTAGCTGATTTTATAATACTAGGCGATTAAAAATTCACTTTTACAGCATACGATTCAGTATCAGTTCAGCTGATGCTGTTTATAATCCTAGAAATTTAACTTTTAGAGACATTATTTTGGTGACAAATAATATAATAACAAACAGTGGTGGTACAGATATCATAACGGTGATTATGTCTGTCATCGGATTCAGTATTTTAGCGGCGGTTACGGTGGCTTTTGGTATGGCGCTGTATCAAGAATGGCAAGCGGTGAAGGAATGTTAGCAGGAGGTCACTTTCCTCTCGCGTTAGCCCATATAGCGTCATTGAATAAAATGTAATAGTCGTATTCAACCCGTTTTACCGATGATCCCAGCATCAAAATGTATTTCTTTTTAAGCGTTATTCCTCGTTAGGCTAAAAGTTACTCCCCCCAACAATGTCTTATTGATTTCATGTTCCGTGACTTTAAGTCGCCGCGCGATCCTTGCCTAAATCAAACACCTTATATTTATCAAAAAATGTTGCCGATTAATTTCATTTCTCTCGACATTAGCCGCCTTATTGTCAATACCTAGCTGTCATTTCAATGAACCAGTGAGCAGTGGCTGGCAGTCAATCGATAGTTAATTGGACTTTTGCAACTCATGTAAAAGCATAAGCAAAAGGAGTGGACGCCAGATTTACACCAGATGATACAGCTCGACTCCAACTGATTTAAATTAACATTAAAGTTCTTCGGCATTCTCTGTTAGAGCAAAAAGTCACTATGGAATAGTGACCACACTAGCCAAGAACAATTAAAAGGATATTATCTTGCGAAAACTCATTCAATTTATTTGGCCTAATTTCACTCGTTCAAGTTGCTCGCGCGTACCCAGCGCTGAGATTCAAGAAACGAGTAATAACAACGACGTGATAATCCCATTGTATCGTCGCTCGCTGGCGACCATTTCCCCTTCGCGTTCCCACATAACGTTAAGTGGCATATGTGGGCTTTCATTGGCGCTGTTATTTACCCAAACGGCCCATGCTGAAGATTTGTATGCGCCAGATGATTGGATCATTAATCAAGATACCCACATCAATGCTGGCGATCGCATGATCGTTAATGCCGATGCGCAAGTCACATTAGCCGCTGGGATCACCCTGGCTATCGACTCCGGCGCTGAGTTGATTATTAAAGATGGGGTTAATGTTAATGTTGACAGTGGTGCAAAAATTGAAGTTTATGGCAGCTTACTGAGTCAAGGACTTGCAGGTAATGAAACCCGCTTTACTTCCTCTCTCGCCAGTCCGACTCACAGTAGTTGGCAAGGTATATATGCTAACAGCGGCGCGAAGGTTAACTTAAGTTATACCCAAATTAGCCATGCGGTAACGGGTATTTACGCAAACCTCACGGTCATCAATGATGACGCCAGTGACAACGACACTCAAATTAATGTCGAGCATAGCCGCTTTATTAATAACAGCTATGGGGCGTTTTTTTATCAACTTAATAATCAAATACCTTTGACTGCGAACCTGCAATATAACCAGTTTATCGGTACTCAGAATCATCATCTATATGCCATGGGCGGTAGCCCTATGATGGCGACCCAGATAGATGCCCGTTATAACTGGTGGGATTCTGCCTTGGCAGTGACTGTCGCCTCGAAAATATTCGATAGCCGTCAAAGCCCATTAGGACTAAATGTCGACTACAGCGACAATTATTTTTCGGCCAGTATGCAAAGCACGCAAGAGCGCAGTTTAGCAATAAGCTTGCCTACTGAGCTGTTAATCGATGGCGAATATGGCTTATTTAACGACTATTATGCGGTGGCCAACCTCAATATAAGCTCAGGGCAAATCTTAACGCTTAAAGCAGGTAATACCTTAACCATTAAAGCAGGGGTTAAGCTTAATCTAGCCTCTGGCGCACAGCTAATCATTGAAGAAGGCGCTAAAGTCGAGCTTGAAGACAGTGCCAATATAACGGTAGCAGCAGGCGCGACTTGGCAACTAAATGCGGGCACGCAAGTGCTCTCGGCACTCAACGTACAACTCAATATCTACGGTAGACTTTACGCTGTCGGTACCCAAGATAACCGGGTGTACTTTGGCTCATCATTCGAAACGCCAGAGAAAGGTAGGTGGTTTGGCATTAAAGCCATGAGTAAATCTAGAATTTACCTCAGCTACACCCAAATCAAGCATGCTAACTATGGTCTCTGGTTTTATTTAAATACTTATTCCACTACGTCTACATCACAAGCAGTATTAAACGTTAATCACAGTTATTTTAATGAAAACGTGAACGGTATACGTCTTGAGGATGCCTACGGCGCTAATTACATTAGCGCATCGATTCAATATAATGATTTTGTCGATAACGACATCCACCTTTACACTCAAGATAAAGTTACTGGTGGTGCAAGCGTCGATGCGCGCTATAACTGGTGGAACACCACAGACTTTACTGATATTGCCGCTAAAATTGTCGATAAAAAGGCCAGCACAACAGGCATGCTGGTTGACTATAGTCAATATCGCTTATCCAATGATATTGCTGATATTCCGCAGAATCTGATTTACTATCACTTCCCTGATGCCCTGTATGAAGAAACAAAAGGTTATCGATTAGAAAACAACAGTATTATAGAAGGCAATACTAGCACCAAGGCAAGCCAAGAAATTGTATTGCAAGCTGGCCATCAGTTAACCATTAAAGCGGGTAAAACCTTAACGATAGTGGCAGGGTCAAGCTTCATCATCGAAGATGGCGCTAAGCTGATTGTTGAAGATGGCGCCGTGATTAATAGCGCTGGTACTTGGTCTGTTGCTGATAATGCAGAGCTCTCTTTTGGTGCCAGTAGCAAGATTAAGGTATCAGCAGGCTCTTGGGCAGTGGCTGAAAATGCTAAGTTGAACTTTGGTCACAGTGCCAATGTAACGATAGCAGCAGGTGCGACTTGGCAACTAAATGCGGGCACGCAAGTACTCTCGGCGCTCAATGTACAACTCAATATCGTCGGTACCCTTAAGGCGCAAGGCACCGAAGACAACCTTGTGTATTTTGGCTCATCATTTGAAACGCCAGAGAAAGGCAGGTGGATAGGTATTGTAGCCTTCGGGAAACCTAATATAAACCTCAGCTACACCCAAATCAAGCATGCTAACTATGGACTCTGGCTTTATTTAAATACCAATTCCACTACGTCTACATCACAAGCAGTATTAAACGTTAATCACAGTTATTTTAATGAAAACGTGAACGGTATACGTCTTGAGGATGCCTACGGTCATAATTACATTAGCGCATCGATTCAATATAATGATTTTGTCGATAACGATATTCACCTTTACACTCAAGATAAAGTTACTGGTGGTGCAAGCGTCGATGCGCGCTATAACTGGTGGAGCACCACCGAGTTTGCTGATATTGCCGCTAAAATTGTCGATAAAAGGCCAGCACAACAGGCATGCCAGTTGACTATAGTCAATATCGCTTATCCAATGATATTGCTGATATTCCGCAGAATCTGATTTACTATCACTTCCCTGATGCCCTGTATGAAGAAACAAAAGGTTATCGATTAGAAAACAACAGTATTATAGAAGGCAATACTAGCACCAAGGCAAGCCAAGAAATTGTATTGCAAGCTGGCCATCAGTTAACCATTAAAGCGGGTAAAACCTTAACGATAGTGGCAGGGTCAAGCTTCATCATCGAAGATGGCGCTAAGCTGATTGTTGAAGATGGCGCCGTGATTAATAGCGCTGGTACTTGGTCTGTTGCTGATAATGCAGAGCTCTCTTTTGGTGCCAGTAGCAAGATTAAGGTATCAGCAGGCTCTTGGGCAGTGGCTGAAAATGCTAAGTTGAACTTTGGTCACAGTGCCAATGTAACGATAGCAGCAGGTGCGACTTGGCAACTAAATGCGGGCACGCAAGTACTCTCGGCGCTCAATGTACAACTCAATATCGTCGGTACCCTTAAGGCGCAAGGCACCGAAGACAACCTTGTGTATTTTGGCTCATCATTTGAAACGCCAGAGAAAGGCAGGTGGATAGGTATTGTAGCCTTCGGGAAACCTAATATAAACCTCAGCTACACCCAAATCAAGCATGCTAACTATGGACTCTGGCTTTATTTAAATACCAATTCCACTACGTCTACATCACAAGCAGTATTAAACGTTAATCACAGTTATTTTAATGAAAACGTGAACGGTATACGTCTTGAGGATGCCTACGGTCATAATTACATTAGCGCATCGATTCAATATAATGATTTTGTCGATAACGATATTCACCTTTACACTCAAGATAAAGTTACTGGTGGTGCAAGCGTCGATGCGCGCTATAACTGGTGGAGCACCACCGAGTTTGCTGATATTGCCGCTAAAATTGTCGATAAAAAGGCCAGCACAACAGGCATGCCAGTTGACTATAGTCAATATCGCTTATCCAATGATATTGCTGATATTCCGCAGAATCTGATTTACTATCACTTCCCTGATGCCCTGTATGAAGAAACAAAAGGTTATCGATTAGAAAACAACAGTATTATAGAAGGCAATACTAGCACCAAGGCAAGCCAAGAAATTGTATTGCAAGCTGGCCATCAGTTAACCATTAAAGCGGGTAAAACCTTAACGATAGTGGCAGGGTCAAGCTTCATCATCGAAGATGGCGCTAAGCTGATTGTTGAAGATGGCGCCGTGATTAATAGCGCTGGTACTTGGTCTGTTGCTGATAATGCAGAGCTCTCTTTTGGTGCCAGTAGCAAGATTAAGGTATCAGCAGGCTCTTGGGCAGTGGCTGAAAATGCTAAGTTGAACTTTGGTCACAGTGCCAATGTAACGATAGCAGCAGGTGCGACTTGGCAACTAAATGCGGGCACGCAAGTACTCTCGGCGCTCAATGTACAACTCAATATCGTCGGTACCCTTAAGGCGCAAGGCACCGAAGACAACCTTGTGTATTTTGGCTCATCATTTGAAACGCCAGAGAAAGGCAGGTGGATAGGTATTGTAGCCTTCGGGAAACCTAATATAAACCTCAGCTACACCCAAATCAAGCATGCTAACTATGGACTCTGGCTTTATTTAAATACCAATTCCACTACGTCTACATCACAAGCAGTATTAAACGTTAATCACAGTTATTTTAATGAAAACGTGAACGGTATACGTCTTGAGGATGCCTACGGTCATAATTACATTAGCGCATCGATTCAATATAATGATTTTGTCGATAACGATATTCACCTTTACACTCAAGATAAAGTTACTGGTGGTGCAAGCGTCGATGCGCGCTATAACTGGTGGAGCACCACCGAGTTTGCTGATATTGCCGCTAAAATTGTCGATAAAAAGGGCCAGCACAACAGGCATGCCAGTTGACTATAGTCAATATCGCTTATCCAATGATATTGCTGATATTCCGCAGAATCTGATTTACTATCACTTCCCTGATGCCCTGTATGAAGAAACAAAAGGTTATCGATTAGAAAACAACAGTATTATAGAAGGCAATACTAGCACCAAGGCAAGCCAAGAAATTGTATTGCAAGCTGGCCATCAGTTAACCATTAAAGCGGGTAAAACCTTAACGATAGTGGCAGGGTCAAGCTTCATCATCGAAGATGGCGCTAAGCTGATTGTTGAAGATGGCGCCGTGATTAATAGCGCTGGTACTTGGTCTGTTGCTGATAATGCAGAGCTCTCTTTTGGTGCCAGTAGCAAGATTAAGGTATCAGCAGGCTCTTGGGCAGTGGCTGAAAATGCTAAGTTGAACTTTGGTCACAGTGCCAATGTAACGATAGCAGCAGGTGCGACTTGGCAACTAAATGCGGGCACGCAAGTACTCTCGGCGCTCAATGTACAACTCAATATCGTCGGTACCCTTAAGGCGCAAGGCACCGAAGACAACCTTGTGTATTTTGGCTCATCATTTGAAACGCCAGAGAAAGGCAGGTGGATAGGTATTGTAGCCTTCGGGAAACCTAATATAAACCTCAGCTACACCCAAATCAAGCATGCTAACTATGGACTCTGGCTTTATTTAAATACCAATTCCACTACGTCTACATCACAAGCAGTATTAAACGTTAATCACAGTTATTTTAATGAAAACGTGAACGGTATACGTCTTGAGGATGCCTACGGTCATAATTACATTAGCGCATCGATTCAATATAATGATTTTGTCGATAACGATATTCACCTTTACACTCAAGATAAAGTTACTGGTGGTGCAAGCGTCGATGCGCGCTATAACTGGTGGAACACCAGCGACTTTGCTGACATAGCCACTAAAATTGTCGATAAACAGGCCAGCACAACAGGCATGCCAGTTGACTATAGTCAGTATCGTTTATCCAGTGATATTGCCGATATCGGACTTAATCTAATTCACTATTACTTCCCTGATATCTTAATACAAGCCTCTGGTGAACAAGAAGATCAGCACATTCTTGATGGTCAGTTTACCCTAGTCGGTGATACCAGCATCACATCGGGTCAGATTGTGCGGGTGAAGGCTGGTAGCAATTTAACCATTAAAGCGGGTAAAACCCTGACAGTGGCTTTGGGCGCCCAACTGATTATTGAAGATGGTGTTCACATTGTTCTTGAAGCTGGCGCGAAAGTCGTTGTCTTAGGCACTTGGGATGTGGGCGAGAATGCTAGTATTAACGTGGCCTATGGTGCTACGGTTAACGTGGCCGCCTCAGGCATTTGGAATATCGCCGCTGGCACACAAGTGCATATTGCCGATGATGTGTGGTTACATATTTATGGCCAGCTCATTAGTACGGGCCGCACCGATAATTTTATTACTTTTGGCTCTTCTCAAGCAGTATTAGAGAAAAATAACTGGGAAGGGATAAAAGCCTACTCTGGCTCTAAGGTCACACTGACTTACACCCAAGTCAGTCATACGGCATCTGGGCTGTATGTTTACCTTTATAATAGCAATGGTCTGGTTGCTGATATTAATGTCTCCTATAGCCGTTTTAGCGAGAACGTTACTGGCATAACGCTAGAAGATGCTTATTCATATCAAAAAACGACCCGCTTTGCCCCATCAATTATTTACAGTGATTTTATTGATAATGACATTAATCTAAAGACCATAGACAGTAATCGTTATCGTAACACCACGGTCGATGCCCGCTATAACTGGTGGGGGGCAACGACGCTTGAAGATATCAGCGCTAAGTTAGTTTATAGCGAGAATAACGCTCAAGGTATGCAGGTGAATTTATCGCCTTATCGCCTCTCTCGAGAGTTTAATGATTATTTCGATGCCCTGATTGATTTTGAGTGGCCCGAGTCGAGACTAATCGATGGCGAATATGTGCTGGATGCCAACTATTTAATCAGCAGCGATATCAATATTGCCGAAGGTGAGATAGTGCGGATCAAAGCCGGACGTCATGTCAGGCTAGCTGCCGGCATGACATTAACTATCGCTGTCGGCGGCAAGTTAATACTTGAAGACGGCGGTAAATTAAGCCTATCTGATGATGTTCAAGTGAAGGTGTATGGTGACTGGGAGCTAGAGGCTGGGGCCAGAGTGCTGTCTGGTCTTAATGGCCATATTCAGGTTTACGGTAGCTTAATCGGCAATGGCGCTTTAGATAATGAGATCTTGTTTGCTTCGTCATTAACGGCGCCGACACTGGGCAGCTGGCAGGGCATTACTGCCTATGGCACAGCGACAGTGCAACTCAAATATACCCAAATCCGCCATGCATTATATGGGGTTTATGCCCATATCAATAACAGTGCTAATAACCAAGTGATTGATATTCAATATAGTCGTTTTGTTGCAAACACCAATGGCGTACGTTTCTATGAAGGCTATGACAATAATGGTCTCGCAGCTGTTATTAGCTATAACCAATTCATTGATAATACCGTCAATGTGTATGCCACCCATAACGGTAGCCATACATCGACAACCGTGATTGATGCGCGCTTTAACTGGTGGAACAGCAGCGATATTAGCGACATTATGGCAAAGATATATGACCATATGGACACTCGATATGGGATGAATATTAATTATGGCCAATATCGTGGTTCTACTGCGATTGATGACATCCTTGACAATGTGATTGCTTGGAGTTGGCCAGATAGCCTTATTATTGATGGTGAAACAGTGCTAAATGGTGATTACAACATTGTTGGTAACACTGAGATCGCTGCTAACCAAGTTGTGCGGGTCAAAGCCGGTAGCCATATTACCCTTGCTTCGGGGGTTGATTTGACGGTAAAACTCGGTGGCCAATTTATTATCGAAGAGGGTGCCAGTGTTACAATCGAAGATGGTGGCAGTGTTGAGGTTTACGGTGAATGGATAATTGCTGCTGGGGTTCATATCAAATCAGGCGCGAATGTTGATATTAATGTTTATGGTCGCCTTATCGGTAACGGTATTGAAGATCATGAGATTTATTTCAGGTCGTCACTGGCTGATTCGAGTATTAATAGTTGGAATGGTATAACGGCTTATGCTAATGCCAATGTTTCACTAAGATACACTCAAATAAGCCATGCGTTATATGGTATTTATGCTTATATCGATAACAGCAGTAATGCCCAAGTTATTGACATTCAATACAGCCGCTTTGTGGGCAACACCCATGGTGTACGTATTTTAGAAGGTTATGAGAACACAGGGCTTGCACCTGTATTGCAGTATAATCAATTTATTGATAATAATTTACACCTCTATGCCACTCATAACGGTAGTCATACATCGACAACCGTGATAGATGCCCGCTATAACTGGTGGAATAGCATTGATATTAGTGAGATCACCAGTAAAATTTATGATTATCAAGATGCCACGTACGGTATGTTCATCAACTATGGACAGTTTCGTGGCTCAAGTGCTATCGATGATATTATCGACAATGCCATTGCATGGATTTGGCCTGAGAGTTTAATTGTTGATGGTGAAACCCTACTTGATGGTGATTATACCTTTATCGGTAATACCCATATTGTTGCTGACCAAGTGGTGCGGGTTAAGGCTGGCAGCCATATCAACATTGGCGCAGGGGTCAAACTGACCATTGCCTTAGGTGGCCAATTTATCATCGAAGAGGGGGGCAGTGTCACAATCGAAGATGGTGGCAGTGTCGACGTTTACGGAGAATGGATAATTGGCGCTGGCGTGACAGTGACATCGGGCCTAAATGCGCGTATCAATGTGTATGGTAGCTTGATTGGTAATGGGCTTGAAGGCAGTGAAATTCACTTTGGTTCGTCAGTTGAGGCGCCCAGTGCTGGCAGTTGGTATGGTATTCATGCACATGCCAACGCTAAGGTGACCTTAAGGTATACCCAAATCCTCCATGCACAATATGGTGTTTATGTGGATATTAATCACAGCATTAATAGCCAGATTATTGATATTAAATACAGCCGCTTTATTGAAAACACTTATGGTATATATGTGTATGAAGGTTATAGCAATACAGGCTCAAGCTTAGTGCTGCATTATAACCAGTTTATGAGTAATGATTTTCATATTCACGGTAGCCATAGCAATAACCACAGCTCAACCACTGTTATCGATGCGCGTTTTAACTGGTGGAATAGCACCCGTGTGGGTGAGATCTTAGCTAAGATTTATGATCATCAAGATGCTAGTGATGGTTTGATGATTAATTATGGTCAATATCGTGGCTCAATCGATATCGATGACATTATTGATAATGCCATTGCATGGATTTGGCCTGATGAGCTGATTATTGATAACGAAACCGTACTTGATGGTGACTTTACCTTTATCGGTAATACTCACATAACTACAGATCAAGTGGTACGTGTTACTGCTGGCAGCCATATTACCATTGGCGCTGGTGTGACCTTAACCGTTGCTCAAGCGGGTCGTTGGATCATCGAAGACGGCGCCAGAATCACGATTGAAGATGCTGCCATCATTAATGTCTATGGGGAGTGGCGTATTGGTGCCGGGGTGAATATTCGCTCGGGACTCAATGTGAAGCTTAATATCTATGGCAGCTTAATTGGCAATGGTATCGAAGGTAATGAGATCCATTTTGGCTCATCACTTGATGTACCTCACTTAGGCAGCTGGCAAGGCATTACGGCTTATTCTGGCGCGAATATTCAATTGGTTTATACCCAAGTTAGCCATGCAGAATATGGACTTTACGCCCATATAAACAGTGATATGGCCATTAATGTCGATATCCGTTATAGCCGTTTTGTTAACAATACCAATGCTGTACGTGTCTATGAAACCATACAAAATACGGGTAGCACGTTTATTGTACAATATAATCAATTTATCAATAATACCTTCAACATTTATGCTTACAGTGTTGACCAGAATTCAACTTTGCATATCGATGCCAGTTTTAACTGGTGGAATACGGTTGTGGCTGAAGACATTGCGGCGAAGATTTTTGATCACGCTTATGGTTTAACCGTTGATCACGACCATGATCGCTTTGGTGCAGGTGTAGATGATATCGGTTACGTTTACGATACTGGGACGATTGATACCGATGTCATTGTTGAGCGCCGTATTCGAATTATCGGTGAAACCAGAATTGATGCTAGCCACAGTGTCACCATTGGTGCTGGTTCGAGTATAACGATTGACGCAGATTCGACTCTACATGTTGATGGCGACTTAATCGTAGAGGAAGGAGCTGAATTTATTGTCGATGAGGATGCCACAGTAGAGGTGACTGGCCGCATTATTGTTACTGCCAGTGAATTAACCCTACCTGCAGATTTAACCGTTAACTTAACTGCCGGCAGCCGTTTTTATACCAGCATAGACACACAAGTGGATGTACGTGGTCATTTTAACAGCCAAGGTAGCGAAGATAACTTGGTTTACATTGGCCTACGTGAAGAAGATAGAGATGGCGGTTTATGGCAAGGGCTAGCAGCTCATGCTGGTAGCCATGTTGTTATTAAACACACTCATCTCTCTCATGCCGAAGTGGGCATTTATGCTGGGGATAGCAGTGATGTGAATATCACCCATTCATGGCTTATGAATAATACTCGTGCGATACACTTGTATTACAACGAACAGGTTAGCCTTGCAAGTTTTGCTGCCCATTACAATCGCTTTGAAGGTAATACCGAGTACAACATTTATGCCGAACAAACCGAAACTGGGTATTTTAATGACCGTGTGTCAGTGGAATACAACTGGTGGGGAAGTGTTGATATTGCACTGATTAATCATTTGTTCTTTGATCGTGGCGATGATGCTAACTTAGGTTTATGGCTTGATTTTAGCTACATCTGGCTTGATAACTTAGGTGAGAACATTTGGCATAATGGTGTTGCGGGGAGTATCGATACCGTCACCAGCTACAGTGAAGATATCAGTATTATTGGTTACACTGAAATTAATGCTGATATCAGTATTAATGCCGATGCCTCTTTGATTGTTGAACCTAATGCAACGCTTATCGCTAACGCGAATGTGACCATTGCCGAATTAGCTAAAGTGGTTGTGGGTAATAATAGCGTGTTTAAAGTCAATCAAGATGTAAGCCTTACACTTAACCCTGAAACGGATCTGCAATTGGGTGTTGGGGCAAAAGTCGAAATTATTGGTGAACTCATTGCTCGAGCAGCCATGGGTCAATCTATTATCTTTCGAGGAGCAGAAGTACAAGACCCAAAAGTTTGTCCTTTAACAGAATAAACTCAACCAGTATGGTTTCAGAGTGACTTAAACTGGAACAATAAAATAAATTATTAGGGTTAAATCTTATATTGATTTAGCCCTTTTTATTTGATTAAACTTGATATATATCAAGTTGCCACCATGACAATTTAGCTGATAACGAGTATTGAAGTTAACTGTTCATGGTTTACTTAACCTGAACTCGGGATAACGAGTGTCAGATATGTTTATTTTTTACTTTAAATCAACAAGCTAAACCACTTTTGATCATTATTCATCTACCCACTTGCTTAATGCCGACATTTTTGTCGATATCAAGGCGGGATTTCGTACGTAATAGCTGGCTATTACTAGAAAGCACAACAAAGATAGGGGCCAAAATAGCGATATTAAGCGGCGCTGCTTAACCCGAGCTCAGGTTACTTAGAAAGTTCAATATTTGTGTGGAAGAGCTAGGTGTAGAAGGGTCAGGTCCTGATGAGCCTGTATATGTTCAGTGAATTTGAACTATGCCATTTTTTTCATCTTTTAAATACGCTATAAACTTATCAAATTCAGCAGGTTTACTAAATAAGTAACCTTGTACAGCATTGCAATCATTTTTATGAAGGAAACTTAATTGCTCTTTGGTTTCAACACCTTCAGCAATAACACCTAAATTTAAATTGTGCGCCATTGAAATTATCGCTTTTACAATAGCTTTATCATTATCATCATTAACAATATCTCTAATAAATGATTGGTCAATTTTTAAAATATCGACAGGCAATTTTTTTAGGTAAGCCAATGAACTGTATCCTGTACCAAAATCATCAATTGAAACACTCATGCCTAGTGCTCTAACTTTATTCAGTAATTGTTCAATTATTGAATAATCATCAACTAATACACCTTCTGTTATTTCCAGCTCTAACAGACCTGGATCGATATTATAGTGTTTAACGCAAGCATGCAGATCTGAAAACAGGTTTATGTCGAATACTTGAGAAGGTGAAAGATTTATCGAGATCCTTAATTCATAACCCATACCATTAATTTCTTTAGCTATTTGGCAAGCTCTATCAATAACCCATTTACCAAGCATGATAATGAGTCCACTTTTTTCTGCAACAGGAATAAAAACATCAGGAAAAATCATGCCTTTAGTTGAATGATTCCAGCGTATTAACGCTTCAGCTTTCACTACTTTATTTCGTTCCAAGTCAACGATAGGTTGTAAGAATAATTCAAATTCATTATTTTTAATGGCTAGTCTCAGTTCATTTTCTAGCTCAATTAATTGATGCGAAGCATCTTGCATTGACTGGGAATAAAACTGTAATGAATTTGCTTTAACTTCTTTACCGTTATACGCACTTAAATCTACAAACTTCATTAATTCTTTAACGCATAAGGTATCATGAGGAAAACTAGCAGCACCGATACTAAGGCAGATATTGAAGGTGCCAGATTTTGTTGTTTCAAAGTCTTTTTTCATCGCATTAAATATTTTATTAACCTCATGTTTACAAGCTTGCTGGCTATTAATATTGTTTAAAATAATGGCAAATTCATCGCCTCCAACCCTAGCAATAAAATCTGATGCTTGCATGGTGTTTTTTAGGCGAACACTTAATTCAATCAGTAGTTTATCTCCTTCATCATGACCATAAAATTCGTTATGGCGCCTAAACTCATTTATATCAACATAAAGTAGATAAAAAGGAATATTTAATGCGACTTGCTTTTCAAGTGTTTGCCAAAAGGCGATGCGGTTAGGTAGCTCTGTTAACATATCTTGCAGACCAAGCTGTTCATTAACTTGTACTAAGTGCTTAGTATTACTAATATCATTCGCAAATACTAGCCAGTTCTTCACTTCATTGAGCTCACCTAATACTGGATATAATGACACTTTTAGCCATTTTAGCGTTGACGGTGGAGACATCCAACAAAGTTCGCCATCCCAACTCGATTTAGTTGATATTATTCTTTCATATTCAGGTACTTGATTTTTCAATAATTGAACAATGACAGCCATTGGATTCGTGTGTTTATCGTCTGACGGTTTATCTTGTTCAAACAAACTCAATGCTGTTGTATTGGTAATAATGGTATTAAAATTACTCTCTGCTATTAACACCGAAAAACCTGTGTTTTCTATTGCTTTAGTCAGCGCGACAAGAATACCGTTTTGCTCTGTTGGTTTATTTAATATTGCAAGCAGTCGGGTATGAAGGTACTCATTTGTTTCTACTAACCGGTCATGATGAAGCACTAAATCTCGAGCTGATTGCATGGTATTTTGACGAATTATAAACTCTTCAGAGAGGTTACTTATTACTAATAAATTATGTTGTTCTTGCTTAATAGCAATCGCTTCTAAATGTACTTTTTGATTATCTCCAATCACTTCTGTCCAGAAACCAGAACGTACCTTACCATTTTTTGTATCAGTCCAAACTAATTCGGCATCAATAAGAAAGTCTTGCAAAAAAGGAAAGTTATCATCAATATTAAAAATTTTTCGATGCTGAGAATGAGGAAATAAGTCGTTAGACCATTGGCTTTCGCCTTCAATAATTCTTGCCGTACCTGCGCTACTATCAACAACTTCAATAATAATTTGCTGCATGGCATTGAGTACATTATTTATTAATGAGGTCATTTAACTTAATCCTCTTGTAGTAATTGAGCTAACGAAACAAACATATCTTCTACGTTCTCTCCGGTTTTTGCGCTGGTATTAAATTGTAAATCAAAGAGCCCTTGATAAGCGACAAAGGCTTTATCGTCCCAATGCCAATTTTTTTGTAAATCACTTTTATTTATGACTAAAATTGCCGGGCAATTAGAAGACTTTCTGACAAGGGTGTGAATATCTATACCATCTGTTAAGGAAGACAAACGTGTTTGATCTACGACTAAAATATACGCTGATGCACCTCGTAAATAGCGTTCTTGGAAAACATTGTAACGATCATTTCCTTCGATATCCCACAGCATAAATTGTACTTGTTCATTGCCTATAGAGATGATTTTCTTGTCAACTTTAACGCCAATTGTAGTAAGGTATTTTTCGTCAAATATACCTTCAACAAATTGCTTAACTAAGCTTGTTTTACCTACGCTAGAGGTGCCTAGTAGACAAATTTTCTTTTGGATCAAGAGTCATCTCCTGTCTCTTTAATTTTTCTAACTTTCAAAGTCGATATTGAGAGTGCGTATACTAGTTAATTTACTTATTACTAGCTGATATAAATTATAAAATAAAAAGCTTACTTTTCAACAGCTAAGATTTAATATTGAAATTTTACTTCTTCACATATAGTACGTTAAAGATAACTTTTCTTGCTTTATTTTTAACCTTTGCAATGTCTATTTGCCCTAAGCCCATGATATACATCTGTTGTTCATTCAACCCTAGTTTCTTTAATGCATTTCCAGTATTTTGTGCGCGTTGCTGACTTAATTTATTATTAGTGGATTTGCTCCCTGTATTATCACTGCTTCCCATGATCAATAAACCAAAGCTTAACTCAAGTTCATCGGCTAAATGATTTAATAATTGTATGTCTTGATATAGTTGCTGTAAAATTAGCTGCATTGTTGGCGTAACCTCACGACTAGCCACTGAAAAATGTAGTTGAACAGTCGAGATCCTGCCAACGATGTCATTAAATAATTTTTGCTTAACGAGCTTACTCGTGACAACGGTGGCCGAAGAAATAAGCTGAATGTGTTTTATTGATAAATTTTCACCTTCTATAAAGCCAGCCACTGAAAGCGAACGTAATAGCTTTTCAAATGAAATTCTATCCAAAACCCCAGTTAAATTAAGCAGCTCTGCTTGCCATTCAGCTTTTAATTCTGGATATCTAGCCAAGATTTTTTTAGCTCGAGCATGTAAAATATCAGGATCTAAAGAGTAATAATTACGTTCAATAAGTGTAATGTTTTCTATGCTTAAATTCGTTTTTTTTAGCCAATCAGCTAAAGTAATGGCATCAGGATCTCGCAGTATATCGAGCTCAATTTTTTTATTATTATGCACATAAATATGATTGATGATAATACCAGGTTGGAGGTCAAATTTCATGAGTTTGTCTGTTAACTCTATTTTCACCCACCATTGAAATATTTGAAAAACAATCATCGTCATGGCAACTAACACGAATGACCAAAAGTACCATGATTTTTTGTCATTCGCAGAATCTAGTATTTTTTGCTGTGATAATAAACAATCACGCAATATATTTTCAGCATTGATAAAGCTTTGATTATCACCCTTAAATTGATTAAGTTCATCATTATATAAGTTGTGAATATCTTCCAGCGTCAATTGTAATTGATCATTAACCTGTTGCGGTGGATTGCCCGTTACTGCAGCGACCACCAATGCACTTGGTCCTGGTTTTATTAATAAATTGAAATTATCGGTAGTGACCGTTTGTAACTGTTCTTTTATACCATCTTTACTTTCTATAAATGAATCACCGACAAAGTCATTGATAGCGGTCAACATCGCAGAAATCAGATCGGCATCACTTTTACCCGCTTTATTTAAATCAACAGAGTTCAGTAATAATCCTGTTTCTCGATGGATCAGGAAGACATGTTCCACTCGATAAACGAATGTTTTTGAGGCAACGTATTCTGAAAAGCTCACACCAGCTTGGTGAGCTTTAAATCGCCACTTTAATCCCTTAACGGTAAAACTACTATCAATTAACTGATTCGTTTTCTCCATAAAATCAGTCAAAAATGCGGTCACTGACTTTCTAACCAAACTCCCCATTAAAGGATAAAGAGAACTAACGAGTTTATCACTATGATGAGTAACAGAATGCTGAACAGAATCTTCCACTAACGGTAGTAAAATTTTATTCACCGACCCGTCTTTCTTTTGCCTATCATGCAATGCCTCAGTAAGTACATCACCTACAATATTGCGCGCTTCCTTTTTGATAACATCAGTCACCAAATAACTATTCTCACCAAGTATCAAAGTCCTAACTTTGTCTAGTTGTTGCTCTGATTCAATTTGTTCAGTTGATGACGGATTTGACATTATCGCTGGTCATCTTCCAAATTAATTGCCATGGTAGCCAGCAATTGGGCAAGCGTTTTACGATCTGTTTTAGAAAAGCGGAGATCTTTTGACACATCTTCAAGATGTTTTTTAAGTTGTTCAAGTTGATCATTAAATGTTTTAGATAACGTATCACTTTCGTTGTGAAGAGATTGATCAATGTTTTTAAAGTCTTCTCGCGTAGCTGCAGCAAACATTTCATGTTCGCAAGTCAAATTTTCGTGATTCTTTTGAATATCAGCTTCGTTATCGTCATGCATTTTATCGACCGCGTTTATTCGTTTATCTAGCTCCTCTAATTTATAGATAAAATCGCGTTGCATTTTATCTATACATAGTGAAAATTTCTTATCTTGTGTATCCTGCGCTTGCTCCGTATCACTGCGTAATTTGGTTAATTTTGCTATTAACTGTTGCTGTGCATCGCCAAATACAATCTTCCTAAGTTGATCAAGTTCCCCTAATGAACTAGTAGATTCTTGCTTGTCTTTTTCGTTATTTTTCTTATTTGGCATACTGTGCATTCCATATTGAGCAAAATAATTCAGTATATTGAGTGTAGCAGTAATTAAAAAAATTCATTTTTGGAGTATAGGTAGTATGCGGTGTTTTTCAAGGTTGTAGACACTTTTTCTTAAATGTTGGCTTACATGTTTCATCCCTTCATCGGGTACATTATCCGGGGTCAATATGACCGAACGACAGCTAGCCATGCTACCCAGTGGGCCGAGATAAATCGGTAGAAGATTGTCATTATTAAGTTGCAGTTTTTATTCCTGCGTGGATAATGTTCGATTACTTTACATTTGACTGATAAATGTATCCTTCCTCATACCAAATTAGCTTTAGTGGGCTTCACTGTGACATGCACAATAGTTCATGATCATAAAGGCCATCGTGTGAGTCATACAACCGCCGCCGTCAAGTTTTTTGATTAATAGCCATTGTGAATAATCAGTGATGAATAGAAATGAGTATAAACATGAATAAAATCGATTTAACCGCCCCCATCCCCTTTCATTTAGCGCACACCAAGGGTGTCGATTTTGTCTATAAAGATGAGCTAGCAGCATTAAATTGTATGTTTGAAGTTGTAAACCCAAAAACGAGAAGCATAAAGGTGAAGTGAATATTGATCTAGAGCTAGAGCCTATATCTGGAAAGCAGGACATTTCTGGTGGACATTATTTGAAGGTAATATGATGAACTGGATTAAATTAATAAATTGTGATAGAGATTCATTTCCTCACGGTACTGTTTTCAGGTTGGCAGGGGGATATCCCTATGAAAATATCATCGATTTTATGGTTTTTGAGCCTTCTCAAGAGGGTAAAGGGCAAGGGCTAATGGTAAGTTCTGGCTATAAAGCAGGTTTGATTTTAATTCTTTTACCTAAGGAATCAGGTAAATTAGCCATAGAAAAAGAATGGTTAATTAATAACTGGTCTCATTGGGTGTATCCAGAGTGTGATGTATCTGATGTTTTTGTTTCGGATGGCTATGTTGCTAATCCAGTAGCCTCATTAGCTGATTAATCAAATAACATCGCCATCAAGTGCGCCGAGATAAATCGGTAGAAGATTGAAGGTGGCCATTTCAGCACTTCCATGTGCTCCATGGCATTAATCCTTTCTGTATGTCCAAGTTATCTGCTTACTTTTACCAGATGTGCTTAGCAGGTAGGCAAGACCTCATTTTTTATGATATTAGAGTGGGCTTTGCACCGTAAGGTGCCGCTCCTTACTGCAGATGGGCGTTGACAGGGGAAGCTTGCCCACGGCTGTATTTGTGCCGTCTTTGACGCAAGTGACCGCACGTTACGCATATAATAAGACACGAAAAGAATGGTTTATAACGACCATGTTTCCAAGCAAACCTAAGGGCTAAAGATGATGACGGACAAGTTAGTTAATTTCACATCGGTTTTATGTGACTATAGGACGCATAATGCAGACTATGGTGATGCGAGTGCTGACATTAATACATTGCGTTATGGCATTTTAACCGAGTATGTTCAGGAAATTTCCCTTTAAATTATCGTCAAATGACTAAAGTAGATGGGTGGGAGTTGATATTTGCTAAACCTAAAATTGAAGGGCAATTGCCAGCTTTATATCATGCACGTTATGCTCCTACCAAGTGAGGCAAAATGTTAAAAATAACTTCTAAAAAAGAGCTGGAAATATTAAGTGTAGATATGAGTGGATACACACCATTTATAGCAGAGTTTCAAAATCAAAAAAGTCAGGTACCAATATATTGGCGAATTGGAAACTTTGACAATACCTTACTTGAAATTGCTATAAACAGCCATAGTGGATGTATTTCTTCAGTCTCTATTTTAATGTTAAGTGAGCCAATTTATATGCCTTTAACTGAAAAAAATGAGCTGTCAGTTGAAGTGTGTATGCCTATTATTGAGGTTGAAAAATGGCCTGAGGATGGATATCTAGATATTCACTCAGATTTTAAGGTTTGTGGTTATGACAATAGTTTGAGGTTAATATTATCTAATGATATAAAACCTGTAAAAATTTATCGAAATCAGTCAGTAGATTTTTTTGTTGGGTCAGCAGGGGAGCTGATTGGGATTGAGTTTTCAAATCTGGATAAGGCAGAATTGTCTGATTTATTGATGATAGGAGATTAACTGAGACATCCAATAAATAACAAAAATAACATGGCCACCCACAATTGTGGCGAGGCAAAAATCGAAAATTGGAAATAACATGGCCATATATGGACGCTCCCGGTTAGTCAAGCTAATACCTGCCTAACCAAGGTATTTTTAACCTCAGTTATCTACTTTCCTGCTACTAATCTCGTTGTCATTTGATGTGACTCTTTTCCGCTAAAAGCGGTTGTACTGCCATATATACGGGCTTAACAAGTCTTTTTTAAAAGGAAATGCGCCCCAAATGAAATCCGTACCCTTGCGCCTGTTAAAATTTAAACACCCATACGGATTATGTTTACTGCATATCCTTGGCCTGTTCTGGCTGACATTGGTTGGACTGAGCCATTACTTCATCGTTTACCACAACCTTGATTGGTTTTTAATGTGCTACCTTGCCGCTCTTATCACCCAGACGGGCTAAAAACCCTTGGCCTGACCGAGCTTGGCAAGATAGCTACAACACTTTTAACATGTGCCATGATAGCCACCATATTGAGCCTCATATGGGCTCTGTTTTTGAAGTAAAATCCATATCAGTCTTGCCAAACGATGTGCTGTTGCCACAACGGTACAGCATATGCTTTTTTCGACCCCTCAGCTGATTTATCCACATGTTTAAATCATCTTGTTTTTTTACTCGCATGACTGACGACTGTCCTTGCTCCATGGATCAATTGTTTACGTAAATAGCAATTACCTCTCTTGCTGATCTTACCGTTGACACTCTTATTACCTGAAGCAAATTGTTTCAGGGGTTAACCCTAGCCACACTGCGAGCTCTTTTGGGCTGTTAAAGGCTTGGCCACCACCAATTGAGGCTGCAAATGCCGAAGCGATGATTGGCCCAACACCAGGGATTGTTAATAAAATTCTCCCATTAGGATCTCGCTTAACAATTTGCTTTATCAATGAGTTAATTCGATCAAGGCGCTGGTTGAGCGTTTGATATTCATCCCAAAAGTCATTGGCCATTAATTTTATCATTGGTCGCTGATGCTCATCACTCATAATTTCCCACATGGCTCTTTCAAATGCGCTGTAGCCTTGAGGAAAACTGAGGCCAAAATCAACAAATACACCTCGAACTTGGTTAGTACAGGCCGTTTTTTGTTTAACAAGGCGCTCTCTGATCCGGTGAAGCATTAATACTTCTTGCTGTTCCTCCGTTTTCACAGGTACAAAACGGATGTGAGGTCTGAAACTCGCTTCAAAAATAGCTAATACATCGTTTTTATCGTTCTTATTACCTCGAACAAATGGGGTCACATGTTGTGCTGGTATTAATTTAACGTTGTGCCCCATGGCAAGGAATTTCCGCCCCCAATAATGAGCTGAATAGCACGCTTCAAATATGACATCGCAAGCGGGTTGCTGCAGCATGAACTCAGCCAGTTGGGCTCGATTAAGCCGTTTATTGAAGACTGACTTTGCATGCTCATCCATACCAAGTACTTGGAAGACATTCTTTGCAAGATCGATAGCAATAGTGGTAACTTTCATAGTGGACGCTCCTTAATGTAACTGAATGGTGAAACATCAGTTTGGCGCATTGACGCCGAATTAGGGAGCGTCCATCTAATCACCCATAATAAATTGATGCTAAAAGCCAACGGCAAAGCCCATGCGGTTGAGGCTCACGGCGCACATGTTAGTGAAGCACATATACAATACCGGGCAAGTGAGGGTATTGCCCCAGATGGTAAAGATACAGGTATTCCAACAATTTCATCTAAATTTGAATCTAAAGAGCTGATGATTGAAGCGTTAAATAAAGTCAAGCCTGGCTCAGCGGCATTTAAGCAGCAATTTAAGCCAGATGTCCAAAATATGAACCCTGTAAATATCATCGTGGACATGGGCAAAAGCGTGGGGCATGGCTATAGAGGTAAAAAATCCAAAGATCAAATTGAATTTGTATTTGTGCCGTCTTTGACGCAAGTGACCGCACGTTATAAATATAATGAAAATAAAGGTGAATGGTTTATAACGACCATGTTCCCAAGCAAACCTAAAGGCTAGGTATCATGACTAAAAAACTGGTTAACTTTACAAAAACACTCTGTAATTATATGGCACCTAATGGAGACTATGGTGATACTGGTGATGATAAAAGTGAATATGAATACGGCATCTTAACTGAATACGTTATAGAAATGTTTGCAGGATTTGATTCAAAATATTTTAATGTCGATATCCATCAATTAAAACTGGAAATCATCGCCGCCTATGATCTCGATGCCTGTTTTTGGCAGGCATTGAACCAAGATGAATTGGGCCGACAATACGATAATGATTATGGCTTTAGTGATGTTGCCATACGCAACTGGGAAGAATATTTCAGTGATGAGTTTAACTTATTCACCGTCAGGGATGAGTTTTACCATATTGACATGCTAAAGCTGTTGGTTAAAGTGCAAATCTGGGATCGTATTTTCCCCAATGAGGAGCTGCCTAACTATCAAGCTCCACAAATCGGCCAGCTGCTTCATTTTGGTGATCATTTTACAAAAAAATTAACACCTTGGAATTCGGCAATTATTATCAAGGATTAATGCATCAGATTAACTGTGCTAGCCACAATAAATTGATGCAAAATATCAGTAAATAAGGGTCTCTTAATAAAAAGCAAACAGCAAACACAATCATGGCGCCTAGCGTCATGATTAGCTCTGTTCGCGTTAAGTGTCAAAGGGAAGACGTTAAATATAAGGAGGTTGATGAGGGGGATGTATAACAAGTAAATCAATAGTTTAAGGTATTGGTAATTTTGTTATTTTCTTAACATTGCGATACAAATATCAGCAGGATTACATGAAAAGTTGCTTAAACGGACAACAAACAATTGGCTTTTGTTCGTTCCTCGCCTATTTTAGCCAACAATTTTTCGCTTTAAGCGATAGTGCTGCCATATATATGGCTTAACAAGTCTCTTTATGAGAGGAAATGCCCGTAAACCGGTGTTGAAGACAAATGGCCCTTGTACCAGAATCGTTACCGGGCCGATAACATGCGGTCAACGGAGGGTGTTAAGTACCTTGAAAAACACTGGAAGGATTGGACTTGAACAAGCTGAGTAAACAAGGATAATAGCAGCCATTCATCCCCTTGCTTCTTTTAGAGATCCTTGTGACTGCCCTGACGGATAAATTAACGGCTGCTAGCCTTGCCGCTTTTAACGAATATGGTGTGCTGGCGCGTCATATTAACGGTTATCAGGCTAGGCAAGTGCAGATCACCATGGCCAAAGCGGTGTGTGAAGCCGTTGCTGAGCAGACTAACCTGGTGGTTGAGGCGGGGACGGGGGGTGGGCAAAACGTTTGCTTATCTTATCCCAGCGCTGTTAAGTGGTCAGCAGATCATTGTCAGTACAGGCAGTAAAAATCTGCAAGAACAGTTGTTTTATCAAGATCTTCCAGCGCTGTTATCGATGTTCGATCTGACACCCAAAGTGGCCTTGTTAAAAGGGCGCAATAATTATTTGTGCCAAGATTTATTAGAGAAACAACTGCAAGGTTGTGATTCACTGGATCCTAAAGTGCTGGACGATCTGCTCAAAATAAACCAATGGGCAGGTCAGACAAGTGACGGGGATTTAGGCGGCTTAACATCGGTTGCTGAAAATTCGAATGCATTGCCATTTATTGCCAGTAGACGTGAGCAATGCACGGGTAAAAAATGCACTCACTATGAGGATTGCTTCACCCGTAAAGCCCGCAGTAAAGCTAAGGATGCTAAGATTATTGTGGTCAATCATCATGTGTTTTTTGCGGATAGAATTCTCAAAGAAACCGGCTTTGCCGAGCTATTGCCCGATGCTGATGTGGTGATATTTGATGAGGCGCACCTGCTGCCAGATATTGCGGTCACTTACTTTGGTCAGCGGATCTCAAGTCGTGGTTTGACTGAGTTGCTTAATGAGATCATTGATATTTATCGACATCAGCTGAGGGATTCAGCTCAGATAGATGTACTCACATCCAGTTGCATCGGCCGCTTGCATGATTGGCATCAGCAAGTGTTTGAACATGATGAGACCGATTGGCGGCGGTTGATGGGGGAGCAGCACATTGCAGTCGGCTCATGGGCATTGCTGACTGAGCTTAAGGGGCTAGCGAGTTTACTGCAAGCGCATATTGGGCGAAGTGAGGCGCTGGACGTTGCGATTGACACGTTAGCGGATCACATTCATAAGTTAACGCAGTTTTTTCTCTGTGATAATGATCAAGCTGCTTACACGTTAGATCTCGGCTATCGATATTTGACCCTGAGGATCTCTCCTATTCATGTGGCTCGTGAGTGTGAGCGTTTGTTTGATGCTCGTACTTGTTGGATTTTCACGTCTGCAACCTTGCAAATTAATCGAGATCTAGGCTTATTTACCCAGAGCTTAGGCATAGATTGTGCTAAAAAGCTGATATTAGACAGCCCATTTGATTACGCTAACCATGCTCTTTTATGCGTGCCTAGGCATTTATCGCGGGTGAGTGTGCAAGATTCAGCGGTAAGCGATTTGGTGGCGATTGCTACCCAAGCCATTAATGCCGCACAAGGGCGCACTTTTATCTTGTTCACCAGCCATCGAATGATGAATGCAGTGGCCAGTGTGCTCAGTCGACGAGTGCAATATCCGTTATTGGTGCAAGGTCAAGGCAGTAAGCAGAGTCTGTTACAGAAGTTTCGTCAGCTAGGCAATGGGGTGTTGTTGGGGACCGGCGCGTTCTGGGAAGGGGTTGATGTGCGCGGCAAGCTATTGAGCTGTGTGATTATCGATAAACTGCCTTTTGTGTCACCGGACGATAATTTATATCGCGCCCGAGCGGACAGCCTCAGCCGTGAAGGTAAAGATCCTTTTATGGCCTTGTCTTTGCCACAAGCGGTGATGTCACTCAATCAAGGGGTGGGCCGTTTGATCCGTGATGAAAAGGACAAAGGGGTGCTGATTTTATGTGATAATCGCATTGTTAATCGCGCCTATGGACAGGCTTTTTTGAGTTCGCTTCCGCCGATGGCACGCACCCGAGATATGGATAAAGTGGTGTCTTTTTTAGCAAAAATAACCTAGTAGGAAAAATATGGATCCCATTGAAAAAGTACTGTCATTTATTATTGAAATTGAAAAATTAAAAGATGTTAAACGTAAGACGCGCCCTGTGGGGTTAACGCGGTATGAAAACGCTGCAGAGCACAGCTGGCATGTGTGTTTGGCCGCCTTGATGCTAAAAGATCATGCCAATGAAGAGGTTGATATTGATCGCGTCATCAAGATGCTGCTGATTCATGATTTAGGTGAAATTGATGCTGGGGATACTATTATTTATGCGAGTGAAACACAGGCAATAAAAGATAAAGAAGCGGCAGGCCTTAAGCGGCTATTGGCCATTTTGCCCCAAGATCAGGCTGAAGAATATCTAGCGCTTTGGTATGAGTTTGAGCTTGGGGAAAGTGCAGAGTCTGCCTACGCTAAAGCCATTGATAGGCTACCACCGTTATTACACAACTTACATGGTGATGGTCACAGTTGGCGCGATAATCACATTACCAAAGAACAGATTTTTAGTGTCAATAGCCGTATCGCTCAAGGCAGTGAGTCACTATGGTCAACATTGGAGCTAAAGCTTGAAAAGGCGATGACGAATGGCATATTAAGATAACAGATAAAGCCCTATTGCTTTATCTTTTGAAAAAGGTGCTTAACGCTGGCTTAGTGTAGCTTCATTCTGGGTCTGACGACTCGTAAGACTTTTTCCGCAAACCATAAGCCAAACGTTTTCAGACTGCCGTGTATCGCCCTTTGATGCATACGATATAAAGAAACATACACCAGTCGGGCTATTTTTCCTTCGATGAACATGCTGCTTTTAGTCAAATTGCCCATCAAGCTGCCCACGGTACTGTAACGTGACAGGTTGACTAAGGAGCCATGATCGACATACGTGTAGGCTTGGCGAGGCTCACCATTGAGTTCATGGATAAGGTTTTTTTCAACACATTCAGCCATCTGATGAGCCGATTGTGCCCTTGGGGGCACAAAGCTGCCATCGGGTTGTTGGCAAGCACAGCAATCACCTATCACATAAATAGCTTCATCAATGGTACTGATTAAGCTGGGTTTTACCATGATTTGATTGGCGCGATTAAGCTCAAAAAAATCCAGCGATTTGATAAAATCAGGTGCTTTAACCCCAGCTGCCCACAACATCAAATGAGCATCAATGAGCTGACCTTCAGCGGTCATAAACCCCGTGGGAGTGGCTTCACTTATCCGGGTATTTTCCATCACGTTAACCCCAAGTGTTGTGAGCTCACGTCTGGCTGATGTGGCAATGCGTTCGGGCAGTGCAGGGAGAATGCGTGGACCGGCTTCAATGAGGTGAATGTTGAGTTTTTCTGCGGTCATTTTACTCAATCCGTAGATTTTGAGCATTTGGGTGACGTGATAAAGTTCTGCAGACAACTCGACCCCAGTGGCGCCTCCGCCGACAATGGCAATATTGAGTTGATTAATTGATTCTGATTGATGAATCCGCGTAAAACTGTCAAGCAGTGCATTGTGAAATCGGTTTGCCTGCTGGTGTGAGTCAAGAAAAAAGCAGTTCTTTTTAACCCCTGGTGTATTGAAGTCATTGCTGACGCTGCCCACAGCTATCACCAGTCTATCATAGGAGATCTGCCGCTCTGGCAATATGTTATTACCAGTATCATCGGTAATGGGGGCCATGGTGATCTGTTTGGTGTTGGGATCTAAGCCACAGAAAGTACCTAATTGAAACTGATAACCATGTTTGGCTGAATGAGCAGAGTAAACCACACCATCAAGATCAGAATCTAACGATCCAGTGGCGACCTCATGAAGCAGAGGTTTCCAGATGTGGGTGCGATTTCTATCAACCAGCACGATTTGAGCCCGTTGTTTTCTGCCTAACTTATGTCCAAGTTGAGTGGCCAGTTCTAATCCACCTGCACCACCACCGACGATAACGATCTTAGGGCCTGTTGCGTTCATCTATTGCTCCGTAAAATTTTGATGTCTATTAATGTCAAACACACCGCGCACATAGACTATTTTATAGCCCATTAATGCTTGCTCGCGGCTGAACCAAAATGACATAAGGTAAAGATGAGTCTCTGCGTCTATGTTGGCCGATATTGTTTACTATGTCACCAGTATATTTATCTGAATTGAACTCATTTTTTGGATAATCCACCTGATGTAATAATAGGTGGTTTTATATGTTGTATTTATGTTGCTACAACTTTAAGATTGGTCATGTTCTCACTTGCGGTTTCTCATGACATGTCTGCTCATGATTTGGCTTGATCAGTATCGACTACCGATATCGGTTAACTCTCTCCTTTAGTATTCAGAATGTTGATACGGCAGGTTAATACACATGATTGTTTTTGCTGTTAAGGCATTGGACGGATTAAATTCTGTCAGGCATTCATTAATAGCGAATTAATGGGATCATTTCGTCAATCAAGATAAAGGGAAATGTCATGTCACACGTATCAAAGCCACACCATGCACCTAAAATAAAAAATAAAAGCATCAAGTACAAGGCCGTTTCAGATGAATACATGAACCAACGTCAACTTAAAAAAGGGGTTGCAGGATGGGTACTTTTGGCCAGCCTAGGGATCTCTTATGTTATCTCGGGTGATTTTGCCGGATGGAACTTTGGTCTTGAACTCGGTGGCTTTGGCGGCATGCTCATTGCGACGCTGATCATGGGGTTAATGTATATCTGTCTGGTATTAAGTCTCGCTGAAATGTCATCGTCATTGCCGACGGCGGGGGGAGGATACAGTTTTGCACGCCGCGCGATGGGGCCGTGGGGTGGATTTTTAACCGGGACGGCCATTTTACTGGAATACGCGATTGCCCCTGCCGCCATTGCCATTTTTATTGGCGGATATGTGCATGAGCTGGTTGGCATCGATGGGCCTATTGTGTATGCCGCATTCTATGCGGTGTTTATTGGTTTGCATCTATGGGGCGCGGGAGAAGCATTAAAAATCATGATGGGGATCACGTTACTGGCTGTGATTGCTATCGGTGTTTTTGTGGTCGGTATGGTGCCACATTTTGATTCTGCTAACTTGTTTGATATTGCTGCTAATCCCGATGTTGCCGGCTCAAGTCGTTTTCTTCCCGAAGGGTATATGGGGATCTGGGCTGCACTACCATTTGCTATGTGGCTGTTTCTTGCGGTAGAAGGGGTACCATTAGCGGCCGAAGAGGCCAGTAACCCGGCTAAAGATATGCCAAGAGGCATTATTGCTTCCATGCTGGTACTGATTGTCTTCGCTGCAGCGGTGTTGTTGCTGGTGCCTGGAGGGGCTGGCGCTGAGGCAATGAAAACTCATGGAGCGCCGTTAGTTGGCGCATTACAGTCAGTGTATGGCGTCGATTCACTGGCGGCTAAGTTTGTTAATATCGTTGGCTTATTTGGCTTAATTGCGAGTTTTTTCTCGATTATTTACGCTTATTCCCGTCAAGTTTTTGCGCTATCTCGTGCCGGTTATTTACCGCGTTTTCTCTCCTTGTCAGGTCAACGTAAAGTGCCTGTTTGGGCCTTAATTGTGCCAGGAATATTAGGTTTCTTGCTATCACTAACTGGTGAAGGTGACTTGATGATCACCATGGCAGTGTTTGGCGCCACGATTTCTTACGCCATGATGACGTTGTCACATATTATCTTACGCAAAAAAGAGCCCAATCTTGAACGTCCCTATAAAACACCGGGTGGCATATTGACTTCATCTATTGCTTTAGCACTTTCTTTAATCGCACTCGCATCGACTTTTGTGGTGAGTTTACAGGCAGCGATATGGTCAGCGCTGTTTTATTTGATCATGGTGACCTATTTTGTTCTTTACAGTCGCCATAGATTGGTGGCTTCGGCGCCGGAAGAGGAGTTCGACATGATCGCATCAGCGGAGTCTGAGCTTCATTAACCTGACTGTACCATGGTCAATACTTGCCAGTTCACTGCGGTTATCTGGCAATTCATTCTGGTGACTTATTTATTGAGCGATTCAACTCAACAATTACATAGCAATATATTACTGAGATCAAAGAGAAGGTAGGGCGAATATGGAAGCAAGACAAGTAAGCAGTATTGCCGATGCTATTGCCATCATTGAAGAGCGAGGACTAAGCCACATTAAGGTTGGCCTGTTTGATAACGATGGTGTGATGCGCGGCAAGTATATGTCTAAGTCAAAGTTTTTTGCTTCATTAGAAAAAGGGTTTGCCTTTTGTGATGTAGTACTGGGCTGGGATGTGAAAGATCAGCTGTACGATAATGCCAAATATACTGGTTGGCATACGGGGTATCCAGATGCGCCAGTGAAAATTTTGCCTCATACATGTCGCGACGTGATAGGTGAAGAAGGGATGTTGCTGTTTCTCGCCGAATTTTCCGATGAGGCGGAAGCAGTTTGCCCGCGAGGAACACTCAGACGAGTCATCGATAAAGCAGATAAGATGGGTTTTAACGTATTAGCAGCGCTGGAGTATGAGTTTTTTTTGTTTAACGAAACCCCTCAATCCATTCGAGACAAAAATTATCGTGATCTCCAGACGATTACCCCAGATTGGTTTGGTTATTCGATGATCCGTAATTCTGTGCATTCAGATCTGTATCAAGATATTTTATCCATGTCTGAATTGATGGATTTTCCTATTGAAGGCCTGCATTCTGAAACTGGCCCTGGTGTTATTGAAGCGGCGCTTGCTGTCGATAGTGCTGAAGCGGCAGCCGATAAAGGCGCGCTGTTTAAAACTTTTATGAAGGTGTTGGCACAAAAACGCAATTTAATGGCGACCTTTATGGCGAAATGGTCGGGTGATTATCCTGGGCAAAGTGGTCATATACATCTGTCGTTGCATAACAAAGATGGCAGCTCTGCGTTTCATGATCCCAGTCAAACTCACAACATGAGCAAGTTACAAAGACACTTTTTGGCAGGACAGCAAGCGTTAATGCCTGAATTTTTGTGCATGATAGCCCCAACCATTAACAGTTATTCTCGTATGGTTCCGGGTTTTTGGGCGCCAACGGATGCGACCTGGGGTGTTGAGAATCGAACCACTGCGTTGAGAGTGATCCCAGGCTCAGCAAAGTCGCAACGGGTAGAGTATCGATTAGGCGCCGCAGATGCTAATCCTTATTTGGCATTGGCGGCCGCGCTTGCCAGTGGTCTTTATGGTATCGAGCATGAATTAGAGCCTCACGATCAGGTTAAAGGCAATGCCTATGAACAGACCCATGATGTTGCATTGGCGCTGCCAGTGACATTATGGGATGCGGCGCAACAATTTAAGCAATCTCAAGCGGCAATAAGCTGTTTTGGCGAAACCTTTGTTGCGCATTACGCCATCAGCCGTGAATGGGAAGAGCGTGAGTTTAGACGCCATGTGACCGATTGGGAAATGGCGCGTTATTTCGAAATTATTTAGTCAATAAGCGGGTGTTTACGCTTAAGTGGTAGTACTCAATGGAGTGGATTTATTTATGGCATTATCTTCAAAAATAAACATGCAGGATACAATTTCACCAATAGACGGCAAAGTGTATGTTAGCCGTCCATTGGCAGATGAACATCAAGTGTTATCCTGTGTTGAACAGGCTGTGGCTGCCTATGATGGCGCTGAGCAGAGTTGGCGACGTACATCTATTGCTCAACGCAAAGTTCTGTGTAAAAAAGCCATTGAACAGCTATTGAGTCATCAAGCAGAAATAGGCCGTGAACTGAGTTGGATGATGGGACGCCCAATACGTTATACCGCAGGTGAGATGGCGGGCGTGGCTGAGCGCAGTGAATACATGATTGAGATTTGTGAGCAAGCATTGGCCCCCATTCAATTAGATGAAAAAGCGGGGTTTACCCGTTACATTAAGCGGGATCCTTTAGGGGTAGTATTGGTGATAGCGCCTTGGAATTACCCTTTTTTAACCGCGATTAACGCCATTATCCCTGCTTTATTGGCAGGCAACTGTGTGATCCTTAAGCATTCAGCACAAACGCCTTTGTGTGCTGAGCGCTTGCATCAAGCGTTTCACGATGCAGGATTGCCAGAGGGGGTCTTTCAATATCTTCACACCGATCACGATAATACCGCCAAGCTTATTGCACATGAGCAAATCGCGTACGTGGCATTTACCGGATCAGTATATGGTGGAAAAATGGTCGAGCAAGCGGCGAGTGGCCGTTTTATTGGTGTAGGCTTGGAGCTGGGGGGCAAAGATCCTGCTTATGTTCGCGCCGATGCCGATATAGACAAGGCCGTTGAGACATTAGTTGATGGCGCTTTTTTTAATTCGGGTCAATCTTGCTGCGGTATTGAGCGCATTTATGTTGCAGCTCAGGTGTATGATGAGTTTGTTGCTAAGGCGGTGGCCTTAACCAAGCAATATCAATTAGGGCGTGCTGATGATCACAATGTCACATTAGGCCCTTTGGTTCGCACCTCTGCGGCAGATTTTGTGCGCGATCAGATAAAAGAGGCGTTAGCACAAGGGGCTGTTGCCCATATCGATGAAGCCCTGTTTCCCATGAGTCAGCAGGGAACCCCTTATCTTGCGCCACAAATACTCACCCATGTGGATCACGCCATGCGGGTCATGACACAAGAGTCGTTTGGGCCTGTAGTGGGGATCATGAAAGTCGCAAGTGATGATGAAGCCATTGCCTTGATGAACGACAGTGATTTTGGCTTAACCGCCAGTGTTTTCACTCGCGACATGGAGTTAGGTATTGCGCTCGGTGATCGTCTTGAAACGGGGACTTTTTTCCTTAACCGTTGCGATTACCTCGATCCTGCTTTGGCTTGGACAGGCGTCAAACAATCCGGGCGAGGGTGCACTTTATCAAAGCTTGGCTTTGATTATCTGACACAGCCTAAATCATTTCATATTAAACATAATTCACTACCTGCATGAAGGTTGATAGATCCAAAAGGGAGTCATTGATGGATTTACACGCAAATTGGAATTTTCCCACGGCCATAACGGTGGGAGAGGGCTGCTTAGCCCAACTTGGTGAGCGTTGTAAAGCGCTTAAGATGACGAAAGTTTTGTTAATCACCGATCCTGGTTTGGTGGATTTTCCCATGGTTAACGAGGCGATAGCATATTGTACTCAAGCTGGGCTTGAAGCTGAGGTATTTTGTGAGATACAGGGGAACCCAACCGGAGAACATGTGCGAGCCGGTGCGAGTTTTTTTAACGCTGGACATTTCGATGGTGTGGTCGCATTCGGCGGGGGCTCAAGCTTAGATGCAGCCAAAGCCATTGCAATGATAGCAAAGCAATCATTGTCTTTATGGAGCACTGAAGATGTGGGGGATAACTGGACGCACATTGATGCTAGTCTCATGATCCCTGTCGTGGCGGTACCGACCACAGCGGGCACGGGATCTGAAGTGGGCCGAGCATCAGTGATCACCGATACCGATGGCTCTCATCCAATAAAACGGATCATTTTTCACCCTAATATGTTACCTGCCAATGTGTTACTAGACCCCCATTTGACTGTGGGTTTACCTGCTCATATTACCGCAGCAACAGGCCTAGATGCCTTATCGCATAATCTGGAAGCCTATTGCTCTTCTTTTTATCACCCTATGGCTGAGGGGATCGCGATAGAGGGGATCCGTTTAGTGAAACGGTATTTGCCTAGGGCGGTGGCCAATGGGGACGATATTGAGGCCAGAACGCAGATGTTGGTGGCATCGAGTATGGGGGCGACCAGTTTTCAGCGTGGATTAGGCGCCATGCACGCCATCGCCCATAGCCTTGGCGCATTGTATGACAAGCATCATGGATTGTTGAATGCGATTTTAATGCCCTATGTGTTAGTGCGAAACAGGCGTGTTATCGAAGAGAAGATCATTCGTTTATCAAAATATCTTGAATTAGACCAAGCTAACTTTGATGGTTTTTTGGCTTGGGTTATCACATTACGAGCACAACTTAGTATTCCCCATACGCTTGCCGAAATAGGGATCACTTTAGATGATCAAGTGTTAGTGGGTAAGATGTCTGTTCAAGACGCCGCTGCCGGAGGGAATCCCATTTCGTTAAGCGAGGATGATTATTCGTCACTCTTTGGCAATGCCGTTAACGGTCATCTTGGGTAACAGCGATTGTTTGAGGATGGCTTGAGCTAGCAAATCGATTGTCTAGCTCAATGTTTGCGAGATTTTTCACACCGGAGATCAGATGAAAATAGGTATTTTGCAATGCGATGATGTTACCGAGACACTGCAAGCGAAACATGGAAATTACCCTTTGATGTTTACTCGCTTGCTTGAAGGGATCGATCCACAATTAGTGTTTCGCGTTTTTCGCGTGATGGAGGGCGACTACCCAGATTCTGTGGATGAGTGTGATGCTTATATTACCACAGGGAGTCGTTATGGGGTCAATGATGATGACGATTGGGTGATCCAATTTGAACATTTTGTGGCAAGATTATACGCCCGTAAAAAGAAATTAATTGGCATTTGTTTTGGTCATCAAATGATGGTTAAAGCTTTAGGAGGCAAGGTCGCCAAGTCACCTAAAGGATGGGGGATTGGGGTGGCAACAGCGAGGGTCATTGAACGTAAACCTTGGATGAATGATCCAGTAGAGTCGATATCCTTAATTGTGAGTCATCAAGACCAAGTGGTTGAACTGCCTGCACACACCGAGGTGATTGCCGCCAGTGATTTTTGTCCATGTTATATAATACAGATAAGCGATCATTTTTTAGGTATTCAAGGGCACCCAGAATTCAGTAAAACCTACTCACAGGATTTGATGAATGCCCGCCGGGACAGGATCCCTCATCAACGCATTGAAACCGGAGAGTTGTCACTTTTATCCCCGGTGGATGCTCAACTAGTCACCCGTTGGCTGGTGAATTTTCTAATCCAAAAAGATTAATAACAACTTTGCCGTACTGTAACGTTATTTTTTTAGTTTTTTTAGCCCTAAACCCAATTCACGCCCACGGATCCTAGCATAAAAAGGAAAACCAATTAGTAAGCTACCGAGTAAAAGTACTTCAGCTAAAGCGAAAAAAACATATTTTTCGGTGACATAAAGTAAAGTAAGGCCATGAAGCATGTAGAGGCAAATAATAAAGCTCCCCCATGCATAAGTGTAGGGTTTACCTTGAATGACGCCTTTAAGTGGCAATAGTATAGGGATTATCCATAAGAGTGAGAAAATCAATGAATACTCACCATTTATGCCTTGATGGATAAACCAGGCACTTAGCAGAATAGTTAACGATAGGTAGCCTGAACGGCAAAGCTTAAATAACGTATTAGAGCTCATGAAGGACCTTTATTATAAAATTGAAAGCACGTTCTCAGGTGGACGGCCTATGGCGGCTTTATTGTTAGCGAGAACTATCGGGCGTTCAAGTAGTGCTGGTGTTTTGGCAATGGCGCGGATCAATTGTTCTTCAGTTAGGTTTAGTTCCCCTAGCCCTTGTTCTTTATATTCGGTTTCCTTAGTGCGCATTATTTCTCTTGCGGTTAAGTTTAGTTTCATTAATAACCCTTCAATTTCACTGCTCACTAATGGGCTTTTTAGGTATTCAACCACTTGAATATCACACCCATTCTCCTCAAGCAAAGCAAGAGTTTGACGGCTTTTTGAACAGCGAGGATTATGAATGATAGTAACTTGAGTCATTGTAAGTAAGCCTTGTCTTTGAAATTTGACGACATCATACGTTAAAAGGTGAGTAAAGCCAAAAGGATAGGGTTATCATTGTGTGAATTGTTTACTTAATATGTAAATATTCACTGACTGTTTCGATAAACTCACCTGTCCTCTACCTTATTTCTTATAACAACTTCTTATTAATAGGGTCCCATTATTACTTTAACGCCTCTAGTGCTTTTTCAGCCAGCTTAAATTGCCGTATTCTCGCTTCTATTCGAGCAAGTTGCAGAGGGTTATCTTCTGTGAGTTGATAAGCAAAATTTAATTGATCAATAGCGGTTTTATAATCAGCGCCTAGTGCCATGGATTCTGCCTTGGCAAAATGTTCCATTGCTTTATTACCTGTCTTCATATAGGCATCGCTTAACAAGAAGAAAGGAAGTTGATTTTGCTTATCGAGAAAAATTTGTTCCTCTAATAACGAAATTGATTTTTCCGGTTGTTCTGCCTCAATATAAGCATTGGCTAAGTTAATGTTGATCACTTGTGAGGTTGGTTTAAGTCGTTTTTGGTTTTCGAGTAAACTGATGGCTTGTTCATTGGCTTTTCTTTGTAGCAGTAAGTCAGTTTTAGCATCGATATAAAAAAGATTATTTTTATCCTCCTTGATTAATGTGTCGATAATGGACTCAGCTTCTTTGAAACGGTCAACTCTAAATAATGCCAGCGCTTTACCATATAACGCTGCATTTTTGAAAGCGTATTTTTGTTTGGCTAATTGTGTGTCAAATAGTGAAAGCGCAGCAGCATCGCTGTAACTGGAAAATCTGACTTGGATCCGCGATTTAGCGAGTTGAAAATTGAGATTGTCAGGCACGTATTGATGAGGATATTGCGCGGCCCTATTTCTTGCTTCTGTGATACGCGATTCTGTTAAAGGGTGAGTTAATAACATTTGTGGTGGGCTGGTGGTGAATCGGTATCGAGTGGCTAACTTAGCGAAAAAGTCTGCTGCACCATTAGGATCGAATCCCGCATTGACTAAAATCTGCATACCAAGGCGATCAGCCTCTTTTTCATGTAAACGAGTGTAGTTGATTTTAGCTTGAGTCGACAATGCTTGTGTGGTGGCCAGTGCTGCCATCCCTGCTTGAGGGGCTGCAATGGTTAACAATATGGCTCCTAGCATACCGACGATTGTTGCCGTTGAACTTTTATTTTGTGCTTCTAAAGAACGGGCTAAATGACGTTGAGTGACATGGGTTATTTCGTGTCCGAGTACGGATGCGATTTGGCTTTCAGTATCGGCATTGAGGAATAAACCAGTGTGTACACCGACGTGCCCCCCAAAAAAGGCGAATGCGTTAATTTCATCGTTTCTTAATAAGAAAAAATAAAAAGGGGTTTTTACGCCAGTAGCATAAGCCACTAACTTGTTACCTAATTCGGTGAGATATTGACTCAATACCGGATCGTTTAGCATGGGAGCAGATGAGCGGATCACTCGCATGTAGGCATCACCAAAAACAGTCTCTTTTTCTAAACTGAAGGTATTTACAGCTGCAGTACCGAGATCAGGAAGATCATTATTGGCTAAGCTTGCAGGTGCAGTAAGGCTGAACATAAATGACAATGCACCAGCTAAAAGTGATTTTTTTGATGTTAATTTACTCAAACTGATCCTTATTAAATCATCCTGCCATCAATAGACAGTGAATGCGCCTCTTGTTGGACGATTCGGGCTATATATATTGTTATTGATTATATAATGTTACGTGTGTTGCTTAAAGCCAAATAACGACATGTTACGCTTTATCGTGATGATTATTTTATGCTATCTGTATCGGCTAGCATTGTGTGTGGCCTTCTTATCACTGTAGGATAGTAGCCAAAGTTTGTTCATAGCAAGAGTATTATGGATTTTATTGATTTAACTTCATTTCGTTGCCCACAAGCATTAGTTAAAGTCAAATTAGCGTTAAAAACGTTAAATGTTGGTGAAACACTTTGCGTGTCATTATCTGACAGTGGATCTAGGCATGACGTTCCTCGATTCTTAAACAAAGCGGGTTATGTTTATTCAGAGATCGATAATGATGAACATATTTTAACACTCAAAATACAGAATGTAGCGTAATATTAAATTGAATTTATCGACAGGAACAGAACAATATAAATTTAGGGATGATGTATGTTAGCTTTATTAACAAGTTGGTATAAAGAAAGGTTTAGTGATCCACAAGCTGTGACATTGGTGTTTATTTTAATGGGAATAACACTGGCGATTTATTTTGCTGGTGGCTTATTGGCGCCTGTCATCGTTGCCTTGGTGCTGGCATTTTTATTGGAGTGGCCTTTAGTTCAAATGTTAAAACTTGGGATTAATAGAACCACTGCAGCATCACTTGTATTATTGATTTTTATAGGGTTAATGCTACTGATAATATTAGGGTTAGTGCCGAGTATCTGGAAACAAGGCGTGGAGTTAATCACCGATTTTCCTACCATGCTAGATAAAGGCCTGATAACGGCCCAAAGTTACTTAAATATGTATCCGCAATTTGTGAGTCCTGATCAGCTTGATATTATGGTTGGTGAGTTGAAAAAAATGTTAGATACGGAACACCTTGTCGATATCGGTAAACAAATATTAGGCTATTCGGCTTCATTACTGGTGTTAATGGTTTACGCTATTCTTGTTCCACTGCTAGTGTTTTTTTTCTTAAAAGATAAAGCTCAACTGCTTAAAGGAAGCAAGCGGTTTATTCCGACCAATCGTCAGCTTGCTCGTAAAGTGTGGTATGAAATGCATCAGCAGATCTTTAATTACATCCGCGGTAAAGTCATCGAAATTGTGATTATTGGTGTGGCGAGTTATATTTTTTTTGCTGTTATGGACTTACGATACGCAGCGTTGTTGGGTGTATTGACCGGTTTTTCAGTACTGATCCCCTATGTTGGTGCGACATTAGTGACTTTGCCCATTGCCTTAGTGGCTTTTTTCCAATGGGGAATAACGCCTGAGTTTGGTTATTTGATGTTAGGTTATGGCATCATTCAAGCATTGGATGGTAATCTTTTGGTCCCCCTATTATTTTCTGATGCCGTTGATTTACACCCCGTATTTATTATTGCTGCCGTGCTCGTATTTGGTGGTTTATGGGGCGTATGGGGTGTCTTCTTTGCTATTCCATTAGCGTCATTAGTTAAAGCGGTGCTTAATGCTTGGCCAACTCCGGCTTCGCAGCTCGAAGAGCCGCTAAATGATACCGTTAAGCGGTGATCTGTATTAGGACGGTGAACGATGGCAAAGAGAGTGTTTTGCTGTCATTGCCAGTGAACGATAAATCAGGGTGGTTTGTTTGGCTGTTAGGTTCCAGTGCTGCCAATAAAGAGGAATGCGTTTTCTTTTATTTGGGGTGATTTCTACCAGTATGCCTTTGTCGATTAATGGCTTAGCTTGAAGATGGCCAACTAAACCGTACCCCATTCCTTGGATAATGGCTTCAAGAAAGCTCTCTGATGAGGGGATCTTATGTTCGAGCCAACTTCCCGCTTTCATTTTGAAGTATTGGAACAGGTATTTCTCATGCAGTTTATCTTTGGTTGAGAATATCACTGCAGGCGCTTTTTCCAGTGAACTGTGAGTGATATTGACGGGGAAATATTGTTTGACAAAATCAGGTGTCGCGACACACAGGTATTCCATTTCACCTAAATATTCACTATTGCAGCCAGCTAATGCTGTTTGGGTTGTGGTGACGCAGCCCACAACTTCACCATTTTTTAATAAGTTGTGAGTATAGGACTCATCATCGACAATTAATTCTAACAACCATTGATGGCGTTTAAATACCTCTGATAACGCAGGGATAAACCAGGTTGCTAAACTGTCAGCATTAACAGCAATTTTGACGATGGTCGGTAAATTAGGATCATCGACATCCATTTCAATCCTCAATTCGCTTTCTAATAATTGAACCTGAGAATAGTGGCGCAATAAACGTTTTGCGATAGGCGTAGCTTCCACTGGTGTAGAACGGATCACTAAAGCTTGACCTATTTTTTCTTCTAACTGTTTTATTCTCTGAGACACAGCAGGTTGTGAAACACACAGTATTTTAGCAGCACGTTCAAATCCTCCTTCAGAGATCACAATGGCTAAGGCATGTAATTGAGCATAATCAAACATGTGAGGGGTCCAGAATACGCTAGTAATATAAGTATTACTTATACAGCATAAAAAACATTAGTTATATTTATTTTCACTGTGTCGGTAAACTTAACTCAATGAGTCATATTGAGGTTGTCAGTGATGCAAGCATTTATTCAAGGTGTAGGAATTGGCGCAAGCCTTATCATGGCTGTAGGGGCACAAAATACATTTGTATTAAAACAGGGATTAACGCGAGGGCACTCACTGCCGATCGCCGGTTTATGTTCTTTAATCGATGCTTTGATGATCACCGCAGGTGTTACTGGGTTGGGGCATCTTATTGTCACTTTTCCGTTAATTAAAGATATTGCTAGCCTAGGTGGAGGTATTTTCTTGTTGGTTTATGGTGCGCAAGCATTGAAGTCATCATTTTATTCTCATTACTTGACAGAAGAAGGAATAAAAGGGGTTGAAACATTAAAAGTGGCAATATTGACGACATTGGGTATTAGTTTGCTCAATCCGCATCTTTATTTAGATACCGTGGTACTTTTGGGGAGCATTAGTACTCAATTTGAAGGACCAGATCGTTACTTCTTTGGTGCCGGAGCTGTGTCAGCATCATTCATATGGTTCTTCAGTCTTAGTTTTGGGGCGAGGTATTTACGGCCTTTGTTTCAAAAGCCTAAAGCCTGGTGCTATTTAGATCGATGTATTTTTGTGATCATGTGGGCCATGGCATGGGGCTTGATTTGGCCTTATTTATGCTAAAACAGCGAAATAATGCCCGTATTAATGAGCATTATTCTATTTTATGGTTAAAGTGAATTTTCTGTTAGATGGGATAGTATAACTTGATGGTGATCTTTGGTCTTAAATTTATCAAACACATGAGCAATTTTCCCATCTTGTCCGATAAGGAAACTCAATCGGTGGATACCATCATAAATTTTACCCATAAATTTTTTCTCCCCCCATACGCCAAAATCATCGGCAACACTGTGGCTTTCATCACTAAGTAGGGAAAAGTTGAGTGTTTGTTTGTCTGAAAATCTCGTCAGTTTAGTCACAGGATCTGGGCTTATCCCTAACACTGTGATATTCAGTTTCTCTAGCTCACTTTTGCTGTCTCTTAATCCACAAGCCTGAACAGTGCATCCAGGCGTTGAAGCCTTAGGGTAAAAATAGACAAGTACACGCCCCTGTGTGAGACAATTTTTTAATGAAACAAGCTCATTTTGTTGATTATTTAATGTAAATAAAGGCGCGAGATCACCTACAACTAATGTTTTCATGTATATATCCTAAGGTCATTATGCTTGTGCAGCGGTGAATTCTTGCATACGCTCGATAGTGCAATTGAGCGACATGTCTTGTGCAAGTTCATGGATGCTGAGTTCAAGCTTATCGAGTTCTATTTTTTCAGGTACATTAATGGTCAAAAATACAGCTTGAGTGGGATCGCCATTTTTGTCTTCTTCGGCGTGAGACCTCATGGCTGCAAGATCCAATGAGCGTTCAGCGAGAAATTGAGTTATCTTTTTCATGGTGCCACGTTTATCTTTGCCATTGAAGGTTACTTCAAGGCGAGAAACGTAATGTTGAGCGGTATGTTTAGAGGTACGCTTCATGACGGTCATGAGTTCAAGTTCAACACTCAAACTGGGCAAGGTTGATTCCATCTTAGTGATAGAGGCCCAAGAACCTGAAAGCATCATGATCAAAGTGAATTCGCTGCCAAATAAGGCCATGCGACTGTCAACGACATCACAATCACATTCACTGGCAAGTCTTGCAAATTTACTGACAATACCTGGACGATTAACACCCATAGCAGTAATAACAAGATGGTTGGACATGAATTCTCCTTATTTTTATCGATATTGTAAACTTAAACGCAAAAGAGGTGCCGCGTTTTTTTAAGTAGCCTAATGCTACCACAAGTTTTTTAATATGTGATCTTTGTCTTGTGGATATACCAAATTCGGTTTAACAAAAAGTGGTCAGAGTGACGTTATTCATTGCTATTAGGATCGTACGTCCAATAGAACACCGCTTTTTGCGTTACTCATCCAATTCTCTCACTCCTAAGGTCTAAATACTAATAAGTATGAAATATCAGGTAATGATAATCGGGTGATGGCTCTTGGTAATGTGAGTCAATTCTTCAATTGGCAGGGCGCAGAAGTGTCAGATTTTAGTGATGATGAAATACAAAAGTTGGGCGTTATCTTAAATTATGCTTAAATTTTACCTTGTTTGCAGGATGAAAAAGTCTTAACGCCACAGAAACACTGAAATGCTTGTTTTTAGTGCTAAGCATCAGTACCATAGCGATTCCTGAATTCTGGGGGGACTCACATGATAAACGGAAGCATCGTAGCCTTAATCACACCAATGAATTGTGATGGCACAGTAGATTACAACAGTCTTGAACAGCTAGTAGAGTACCATGTTAATGAGGGGACTGATGCCATTGTAGCGGTAGGCACAACAGGTGAATCAGCCACATTGTCCATCCCGACGCACACAGAGGTGGTCTCGCAAACTGTTAAGTTTGCTGCCGGCAGATTACCCGTGATAGGCGGTAACGGCGGCAATGCAACCTCAGAAGCGATAGAGTTAACTAAAGCACAATCCAAATTAGGTGTCGCCGCGATGTTAGGTGTCACCCCCTATTACAATAAACCTAGCCCTAAAGGTCTTATTGCACACTATAAAGCAGTGGCGGCGAGTACTGATATCCCGCAAATATTATATAATGTGCCAGGGCGTACTGCTGTTGATATGCTGCCAGAGACGATCGCTGAGCTGGTGAGTGTACCCAATATCATCGGAGTTAAAGAAGCTACAGGTGATTTAAGCCGTGTTAAGCGTTTACGTGAATTATGCGGCAATGACTTTTTGCTATATAGCGGTGATGATGGCACAGCCAGAGAATTCTTATCCCTTGGTGGTGATGGTGTGATTTCAGTGGCCAATAACATTGTTCCCAAGCAGTTTAAGTTAATGTGTGATGCCGCCATTTCAGGGGATTTTCAAGCTGCGATGGCTGCTGAAGACAGTATAAAGGGACTTTTTTCTGCCTTATTTTGTGAGGCAAACCCTATTCCTGTAAAATGGGCTGCTCATCGAATGGGGCTGATAAGTCAAGGGTATATTCAATTACCTTTAACGGAACTTTCTACAGAGTTTCATGGTCAATTATTAGATGCAATGAGACATGCTCGAATAGAGGTTAATTAATTGATGTTAAAGCAAGTGACTCCCTTAGTTTTACTCGCAGCTGTGACCGCTTGTAGTTCACCTGTGGATCGCAGGCAGGCCAATGGCGGTGATGAATATATTCATGCAGCGATAGAACCGACACTGAACATTCCTGATGGGTTAAAGACGCCAGTTTACAGTAAAGAATATGCCATTCCTCAGCTTGGTTCTAAAAGTAATCAAGCATTGGTTGGCAGAATGTTGGATATACGCCCGCCATTACAAGTACTGCCAATGGCTGAAGGGACGCATGTAGAAGAAAGCAGTGACAACATTAAGATCGTCGTTGAATCTATTGATAATGACATCGATTTGAAGCAAGAACTTTATGATGTATTAACCGCTTATTTGGCCAGTAAATCCATTGCTATTTTAAGTGAAGATTACCAGAAAGGACTGATTGAAACTGACTGGATAGAAAATAAAGAAGTGATGGAATCGAACCTATGGGGCAGTGATGACATTTACTTATTGAGTCAGCGTTATCAATTTCATGTCGATGTACGTCCCCATGGCCGCAGCGGTAATATCTCCATCGACTTGATTGATCACAAAGAGAGTTTTGATGGCGAACAACAAGATATCGTGTTAACCGGTGAAGACAGACGTCGTTACACTATCGACATGCTTAATAATGCGATTGCTTATATGAGTGTTAAGCGGGCTCAGTCGATAAAAGCTAAGCGCATTAAAGAAAGTTTAGGCATTGATATATCTGTGGTTAAAGGCTCAGGACTTGATATAAAGAGCGACGATTTTATCGCATCATATTGGCTTGCCGATGCTGCATTTAAGCAAACGTGGGATCGCTTGCGAATTGTGTTACCTGAGCTAGGTTTTGACATTGTTGATATGGATAGTAGTAAAGGTCTTTATTATATTAATGTTAACGATGACTCTGGTTTTTGGAGTTCTTTGTGGAGTGAAAAAGAACTGCCTATCCAAGAAGGTTCATACCGTTTACAACTAAAAGAAAATGCCACTAAAGACAAAACCGAAATTTATCTACACGATGATGAAGATAAAGCGGTAGATAATGTGGTTGTAGAGGCTGTTTATGAAGGGCTTGCAGAACTAATGAAAGAAGATCGTAAAGTGCGTTAATTTTAGTTATTTTAATGCATACTATAAATAAGGGAGCAGTGCGTGTTACTGTTCCCTTATTTATCAATAGCATCTACATGTATTTATTACCTTAATATATAAATACACCGTTATTTACCGTCAAAAAGCTAAACTTAGCCTCTGCTCTGTACCTTTACCTAAGCACTTCAAATGCTAATCTAGATCAAAATATTGAATTATGATAGAAACTTAACTTCATTCTTAGGTAGATTTATTCTATCAAGTGTGTGTTTTAGGTTCGTTAACGCTGAGCTTAGAATCTGAAGTCGCTAAATAACTACTTTTTACTCCATATATACAATATTAGTGACTATTTTAGGAACAATTAGTGGCTTTGAAATGCTGCAGCTTTGTTCGGTTAAAGTGATCATACTTTTCTACATTTATGATAACTAATGGTTCTTTAATTAATATGGTTTAATGAACTAAAAAAATTAACGTCAAAATAACGTCACTTTTTTTTATTTTGTAAATAAATATGGGTCAATTGTCGATGTGTATTTTTTTTAGTTCTGTTATTTAACCTGCTGTTATACAACTATTTTACTGCATTATTTATAAATTGTGATATCTATTTCATCATTTTTTTCATCATTTTTCATCATTTTTCACTATAATTTTTTGTGATACGAGAGTTTAATTTAACTGAATTTGTAGCTAGTATAGTTTATTCATTGGCATAGTTATTTTTTTGACACTGCTAACATAGTATAAATTTAGGGAGTATCTAGAATTATCAAAAATGTGCTAAGACATTCATAACCCAAGGTGATATATGGCTTTACATGGAAGGAAGCGTAATTAAAGTAAAAAAAGAGGTATGCCATAATGATACAATTCACTTTCGCTCAATTAACCACTTTTGCTGCAGTATGCCAGCATGGTTCATTTGCTAAAGCAGCTAGAGTACTTGGAAAAGATAGATCCACGTTGAGTGAGCATGTTAGTAACCTAGAAATCAGTCTTGGAGTCATATTATTTGATCGTACAAGCAATAGTCCTCAACTAACTAACGAAGGTAGTCAAATATATCATCAAGCTATCTTATTGTTACGGAATGCTTCAGAGTTAGAGCAAACTGCAATTAATATACTATCTAAAGAAGGAAAAGAGTTCACCATTTCTTTAGATACGACAGTGCCTGATATGCTCATTTATAATGTCAATAAATCTGTTTCTTTACAGTTCGTTGATACTATATTTAATTGGGTTCATTATGACAGAGATAATGCTTTCAATCTGTTATTGGAAGGTGAGATTGATATACTCATTATGCTTCCAAATGAATCAACAAGGTTGGTGATCCCACCGAAAGGGATTGGACATTGTGCTCTTGGTAACTTACCTGGCGCTTTTTATTCTGGTGCTAATTCTCCCTTACAACAGCTGGACTCTGTCTCTGTTCAGGATCTTCAATTAGAAAAAAGATATGTATTAAAGAATTTTGTGGATGCAGGTTTAAGTGATAGCAACAGATTTTCTAATTATCAACAGATCATTGATAAGGAGGAGTTATTACTCAGGCTATTGGAAGACTCAGGTTGGGCTTTTTTACCCAAACATTTGGTAAAAAAGACGAAAAATAACATTGTAGAGCTACAAACCAATTTTCTAAATGACGTATGGCAAATCCGTTACCTACTGTTATACCGTAATACTAAAGGAAAAATAATACCTGAAATAGTCAATGAAATCAAAAATCAGTTTAGGATTATGGCTAGTGAAAATTGATATTTACGTTGTTCTATTGTGTAATAACAGGGCTATTGGATGTTAATCTCTGATCCTAGTAAGGTTGAGTGGTGATCATCATCTAGTGCAGCCATTTTGGATGGTGTATACAGGCTGATTTAGTTTCATCTCATTGGCATATTTTGTCTATTATACCCAAACGACTTCAAGGTGCAGATTTGAGTATTTGAAAATTGTCGTTAATCCTCCCGTTTAAAGTATCGTCTATTGTCGACATTATCTTGCCCGTTTTTATACCGACCATCGCTCAACTTTGTTGATTAGGTAGCATGTACGGCATCCATGTATAATGGGTGTCATTTTTGTTAAACTGATGCGTAACAGTCGTTTCATGTAATCTAAGCACTTGTGCAATCATCGGTGCAGACGACTCTTCAGTATGCAGTAAAATAACTTGTCATCGGTTATTAAAATCCATCACGACGTGTTTTGTACTGTGATTCTAAGGAATATCTTTTTGAACTGTTAAAGATATTTGGCATGGTAAGAGTGTTCGTTTTTAGGCATAAACATTATCTACCAATACCGCTGATCGATACTGAGTCAACAAATTTTGTCAACACTTGATAATGAAATGTCTTATGGTGAACTATTGATGATTAATTAATGGCAGTACAAAGGTTGTTTTATGCATGAACTGAGAGCCATTCTAAGATGAGACTATCTCTGTCATTCAATCACAGTGTATGCATGAGTTGAATGAGCAGAAATAGTCCTCGTCCTATTTATGTTGTCTGATATTATGGCTTCTTGCTGAATCCATTGTAGCTATGACTCCAAGTGCCATTAGCATTATGGTTTAATTGCCAGCGACAATGCTGCTCAGATGATGGTAAAGCAAAGTAGCTATTTTTATCATCATTAAATCGTGCAACAACACTGCCACCATCATTATGTTTCTGTTGATAGTTTATCTGTTTTCTATTTGCATAAGCTGGAACACTTTTCCAGCTACCATGGTCATATATCCACCCATCTTTACTTGTATGGTTTGTCACCCTTGTCCAAAGTTCTGTATTTATCTGTTGTCCCCAAAATCCTCCCGAAACATTACATTGCACCTCAACTGTCATGGAGACGGTATAAATCTGATCTTCAATATTTACCGTTGCAGTTTTAGAGCTGCTTAACACGTAATCATTACTGGCTGACAATGTTATCTTCACCGTTTCCGTATTTTCTATCTTAGTGTCATTTGTAACATCAACAGAGATGGATTTTGTTGTTGTATTAGCAGGAAAAGTCAATGAATTTTGAATCGTCTTGTAATCCGTTCCATTAGTTGCGGTGCCAGTTACGTTGAAGTTAATAACAGTCGCAACATTAAATACTGGGGTAACCGTCAGTTTAAAACTCCCATCTGTGCTAGGTTCTTTGGCATGTTTAATTCTTTGAATTGTTAATACGCGTTGTATTGCATCCTCAGCAACGACGTCTATTGAATCTGTAATAGTAGGGTCGTCATTAAGACTGGCAGTTACTGTGACTGTCTCTCCGACATTGAATCCATCCTCAAATACTAATATGCCAGTATTCACATCAAGACTGACATCATCACTTGGGGACACAGTCCAGGACATAGAGTCTGAATCATTAATCCCATTAGTCGTAATAGGTTCGCCGTCGGTATAATCCACGGTATATTTTAGTGCAATAGACTCCCCTTTAGGAAATGACTGGTGATCACTAGAGTTACCTTGGATCTTAATTTCTGAATCTCCATCAGGTATGCCGCCACCCGCGACAACGATGATTTCATCAAAAACATCAGGATACTCATTTACCGATGCCTTAACGGTGAACTCATCATCTTTATTAACTCCTGCATTAAAGGTGAGTTGCCCTGTTATTTTATCAAGATCGACATGCGCCAAGTTATTATTCCCTAATGCGGAAACCTCCCACGTCATATAAGTAGAATCATCGTCTATTGCCGAGGTTGAAATAGGTGGAGAATTAGCGTATTCAACAGTATAAATTAGCTGAAACGGGACGCCTATTGAAAATACTTGATTGTCAACAGGATTATCATCAATCCTGATATCATCTGTCATATTAGCGCCAGGATTGGGTGCGCAGCTTCCATCTACAGGATTAACATCTACGTCATCATTTTGACCATCACAATCAGTATCTGCCTTGTCTGGATTAGTACCCATTAAAAATACTTCAAGGCCTTTGGGCAAATTATCATGATCATTATCTGAAGCACCATCGAGAACGGGTTTATTAGCATCATATATATTGGTAAAGGCTTTAAACTCAGTTAAATCGGTAAGACCATCGCCATCATAATCTGCTTTACCAGGAGAATTTGCATCGTAGGGGTTCCAACCATACATTCTTTCTATGCGGTCATCTACACTATCACCATCTGAATCTGCCGCCATCGCGATGCTAGAAAAAGATAACGTCGTTATTAATGTGACGGACATCATTGATAAATCAAACTTTGTTGCGTATCGCTTCATTGGAACCTCTTTGTAAAGTTACATATCAACCTTCAATTGATTGAATGATAAATAGCAAAATAAAAAAAATCATTTTAGTTATGGAGTAGCATCATAAATGTTAGCTTGTGTAATGTATTTGATGTAACCATGAATTAACAATCAGCTTGTGTGGGATTTTCCCACTGTCACCTAGCAATATTAAGCCTAAAGAAGCGCCAGAAGACTTAAGGTGTTAACATTAATAGTGCAACTGTATATGGTGCCGTCATTAATGCTTACATTACTTTATACCTATACCTATACCTATACCTATACCTATACCTATATCTATTTCGCTACATTTGGCGGTGTTGTTAATGTTTAACAGGTAAGCGTATGTCATTTATTGCTGAGATCTAGCCATAACTTCTAAAACCTGACATTTCATTTGTACATACTCATTGCAGGCTTAATATTACTGAAATCAATTTAAATCGGCTATTCGGGTCCAAGTTCTCAAGATTTATATTTACTTTATGTGGTGAGTCTTAGATTAAAGGGCAGTTTTTAGGGAGTTGTATATTCTTCACTATTATATAGGTTGTTGACTATTTAATGAGTGGCATGAGCCGTTCCATGCTGGCGTGGTTTTTCGCTGAAAAATTTGTCAATATTGGCAATTATCACTAGATAATAAGGAAAGGGGTTACCGAGCGCTTTTAATAAAACATAATACATCACGTGAATCGTTCAGTGCCGATGAAATGATTAACAATGAAGGTCAAGTTGAAGGACTAATACTATAGTTGCTTTATAAAGTTTACGTAATGTAAATAATCTCGCTTGAACTGGCCATATGTAATAACATTTGAAACATTTAGTTAACTTTTTGTTATTAGGATACTAAGTTAAGTGGACATTAATGCAGAGTATATAAGTTAATATTAATATGAAAGCATGCTCATCATCCAACTCTCTGGCATAAATGATATCAAAAATTGGTCAATAATTAAAATATAGAGTCTTAAATTGTATTTTTATGTATTAATTTTTAAGCTTAATTATGACGAATATGGTGTTTTTATCATTTTTTTTAAACATTTTTTGGGTTTTTATTAATCATTTATTGTTTAATAAAAAATCGATATTCATTTTTTTTTCAAGTGTTGAAAAAAATTAAGCGTAATCTTATCAAGGTCTTAGGTGTATTTCTTATTGTTGTTTTTTATGGGTGTATCGTTAGCCATATTAAAAGTAACCATGAAGGCGTGGGGATTTCCCCAAGGCTACTGATTTTGACACAGTGTCAACTTTCCGTACTATGGCCCCACATCAATTGGTGATGTTAGTTAAACAACATTTATTGAAAGTAAATTAATCAACAATCAAAAGGTATATACATAATGACTCACACAAATACAGTTCTTAAATTTTCTCTTCTTGCACTTAGTTTAGGAATGATGTCATCTGCTGCTCAAGCTGCTGTAGATGGTCAAGTTCAAATCACAGGTTCAATTAACTCTGGTACTTGTGACGTGTTACCTGAAAATCAAAATGTTGAAGTAGCACTCGGCTCTGTTGGTGTAGATACCTTCGCTGCAGGTCTAGGTACAAACTCTACATTAGTACCTTTTGATATTACATTAACTGATTGTGTTGCAGGTAATAATGACGAAGGTACACCTATTGATAAGGTTGCCATAACATTTTCAGGTATGGAAGATAGTACTGTCTCTGGTCTTGGTGGACTTATTGCAGCTGGTGGTCCAGATACTGCACAAGGTGTAGGTGTTCGTTTATTTGATAATGATGGGTCAACTAAAATTGGCATCAATGACGGAATTTCTTACAATCAACAAACAATGGGTGGTGTAGCTGACGATATCATTATGAATTTCTTCGCAGCTTATGAAGCTACTGGTGCTGGTAACCTTGTTAAAGCGGGTAATGCTAACAGTGTTGCTCAGTTCGAACTAACGTACCTATAAGCATTGTAATAAGGACTTGCTTTATTTGTACTTATTGTCAAAGTTTGCATGGTCCTGATTAAATGGTATGAATATTCGATTGTTATTTAATGTTATCGTAAGTACTTTATCGTTATTTAACAATCGACTTTCCTATGCTTTTAATTTATTTCTTATTTAACATGTTTAATTTTATTGTATGGTAGCTTTTAATTAATACTGAAGTTTAATGAGTTGTTTACTAAAATCTTTTATTGGATAAGATTTCAGTAGCCTATTTATATATGAAATATAATTCTCTACCTTGTTTTAATTGTTTTAACTTGATCTGGATATTTTTTATGAAAACTAATATAGTTGCACTTTCTACATTAATCACCTCTCTATTACTTCAGACTCAAGTAATAGCAGCAGATGGCCAATTAAATATTACAGGTACTTTGGTTGAAGCCAGTTGTGAACTTGCAACAGAAAATATTTCTGTTGCGTTGGGAAGCATTGGTGCTGATGTTTTCGACGCTTCTCTCTATTCACCTAAAGAGCAATTTACCATTAAGTTACAAAACTGTATTGGTGGTGATGGAATAGCAAAGGTTGCAGCAACATTTACTGGCAGTGATGCCGACGGCGATAATGTTCTTGATATCGCTACTCTGGGTGGCTCAGAAGCGGGTGGCGTAGCCATTGAATTTTTTGATGCAGCTGTTGGGGTGGATGAAGTACTTCCGTTAGGACAACAATCATCTGGTGTACTTTTACCAACTACACTAGGAGATGTAGAGCTTGATTTTTATGCTGCTTATAAAAAAGTGGGATCGAGTGTAACTGCTGGTTTGGCAAATGGTTCTGCTAATTTTGAATTAACCTATTTATAAGATATTTTTTTAAAAGTGATATATTATAGTTATTAATATATCACTTTTAGTGAGAGCCAGTTAATGAATCAAGATAATAGAACAATGAGCTTATTTATTACCTCACTTAGTTTAAGTTTGGGGATATTATTTTCGCCTCTGACGATGGCACTTGATTCAACCGTAAATGATGACATAGCAGAGTCTGATGTTGAATTGGGCAAAGGTTGGTGGATAGGGGCAGCTTTAGGTATCGGCGTCATGGATGACCTTGAATGGAGCTCCATATCTAAACAAATTAACTTGTTAAAGCTCGATGCGGGTTATGATTTTAATCGATATTGGGGTCTCTATAGTGCGTATGATTATAGTTATAACTATACAGAAACCGCATTTCACAATATCCAACTCGGCGCTCAAGGTCGCTACCCATTAACAGAAAATTTATCTGTATTTGGACGGGCTGGGATCGGCTATTTATTTAACAATACTCAGCAGCCAGAAACTAAAGCCGATATCAGTCAAAGTAACTTTGTCATCACATCTGGCATTGGGCTTGAGTATCGACTCAGCAATGCTGTAACGACGAGGTTAGCCTATGAATATACCCCAGGCATAGAGATGGCGAATACCGAACTTGGATCAAATAGTCAATTTGTAGGCTTAAATCAATTATATTGGGGCTTAACCTATAAGTTCGGCCAGCCAAGAGCGCAGCAGGTTGAGATCCGTGAAGTTGAAGTGATTAAAAAAGTCGAAATCATCAAAGAGGTCGAAACAACACGCCAACTCCCAGGTGCTACCCGTGCCGATTATTTATTGCCGTTTGAACTAGCCAAAGCCGTATTGTCAGAGTATGTGCGCTTTAGTTTACGAGAGATAGCCGATTTTATGCAAGATAATCCTGATATTAGCGCCGATATTACCAGTCGCACCGATGATTCGGGTAGCGATGCATTTAATGCAAAATTATCCACTCAGCGTGCTAAGGCAGTGACGGATTACTTAATTAATTTGGGCGTAGATAAACACCGTTTGTTTGTGCGCTCAGTATCCAATAGTCAGCCATTAACTGGCGTGCCCGCTATCGAGCGCTCGGTGGAGATTAACTTTCGTTAGTTCAACTAAACTTATACCTATCTTATCTTTTTATTGAAAAGTGATTGCATTATGAAAGTACAAAATATATTCCCAGTGTGGTTTGTTTTAATTTTAGTGTGGTCAACGTGTACTATTGGCGCCGTTGCGCCGACCAATACTCGCTATTTTATCGATTCCTCCCAAGAACATATCAATATCAAGGTACATAATGGTGCCGATACTGGCTATATGGCGCAGACATGGATTGAGGATATAGATGGCAATAAGGTGACGGATTCCTTTTCATTGTTGCCATCAGTATTTAAAATTGATGCGAGCGGTAATGTTTTAGTGCGGTTATTGAATAAAAAGCACTTGCAACAACAAGATCAAGAGTCATTATTTTATATTGTGGTACAAGATATCCCTCCTAATAAAGGCGGAAAAGATAATGTCATTAAAATTGCTTATCGTTCGCGAGTCCCTTTATATTATCAACCTGAAAATATAAAAACCAATAAGCAAACTCGTAGTGATTGGATTGATAGTCTTACTTGGACTATCGAAGAGGGGGTGTTGCAGGCCAACAATGCTTCGCCTTTTTACTTTACAATAGCATCGATAAATGGTGAAAAGTTACCTGGAGTGAATATTGTTCCGCCCTTTGGTACTTATCAATTTAAATCGGTAACATCTATCCCCAAAAAATATAGGTATGTCAATGATTTTGGTGCGTTTGTTCTTACTAATATTGATTAATATGGTGTCGGCTTCCAGTGTGTTGGCCGATTGTTCTTGGAAAACTAACATTGGCTTGCCAAGCCAAATCAGCCAAACCGATGAGCTGGTGCGCGCCAATGGTACAGTCTTACTGGATTGTGGTGCCGACAATGTCACTTTTAGCTTAAATTTAACATCACCAGCGGCCAATAATGGTGGATTTACGACCAACTTAACGGGGATCACGGTTAAATATCAAGTGAATACAAGTCCAATTAACCAAGTTGAGCGTGAGTTCAGCAGTGGCCAGACCTACCCGTTAGAGGTACTGATCGAGCAAAAAGAAGGCAATGATCAAGGTGGACAGCTGCAACTGCCGCCATTTAGGGTGTGTTATACCGAGCCCAATGCAGCAGGTCCACAGTGTAGAGAGCATTATTTTACCAGCTCTCTGACAGTGAAAAAATTAAGCTGTGAATTGCCTGCGGTTACTTTAGTACCATTGGGCGTGATATATACTCATGAGCTGCCATCCCATGCGGTGAGATTTAATTTACCACAAACCAGTTGTATTGCTGAAAACGTTAAAGACATCTCATTTGATGCCATTGGTGATAATAATGTGATCAGTATTTCTGCTGCCAGTAGCGCTAAAAATATTGGCATTGAGCTGCTTTCCGATAACAACGTGATTTCACTTAATCAGGATTATGCAGCCTCTGATATTGTGGCAAAATCATTAGCGGCGCGGGTGGTTCAAAAAGGCGGTACACCGAGTGCTGGCGAATTTAACGCTGTGGTTACGATTCATTTAACCTATTTTTAAGTAAATATTAATATGTTTTCTTTATATAAAAAATATAAAAACATTCGGCTTTTTTTGTTATTTTACTAAGTCTTTATTCACAAAAAATGGCACAAGCTGCTGATTTTGATTTTGATTTTTTTGAAGGCGAAGTGACCGAAGAGCTGCTTAAGCAAATTGAATTAACCGATGTGCTTCCTGAAGGGCGCACATTAGTACAAATGAATATTAATGAAGAAAGTAAAGGTGAACATTGGATTGAGATACAAAAATTCGATGAGTATCAACAATTATGTGTTTCAGCAAACTTGCAGCAATTAACCGCCATTAAAGCCAAATATTTTACTCATAAGGAAAAATTGTACTGCCTGAGCGATAGCGATGAATTTATTGTGTTTAGTTATAGCAGCAGTACACAGAGCGTGAATGTTCAGGTGCCACAAAAATATCAGATTGATTATAATCGTAATTGGTTACCCGAAGAGCATTGGTCGAATGGTGATAATACTTCGTTTGTCAATTATAAACTCAATGTTAGTGATAATTACACCGATAATGAGCATACCAGCTCTTATAATGCCTTGTTATCCGCGGGTGGCACCTTAGGCTCAGTACATGCCTATGTCGGCGGCACATTAAATGAAGATAATCAACAACTTTCAGATGCGTATTTGTTTCGGGATATTGGCTCACAGTCACGGATGAAAGTGGGCAGTATTTCTTCTGCGGGTAATTTTGGCGGCACTAGCTTGAACTCGATTATCGGGGCATCACTTAATACCGATCCGCTGATGAAGCCGCCATCAATGCGTAATTATACCCAGCAGTTTACCGGTGTAGCGAATAGTAATGCCACCATCATTTTTTATAATGAGTCAGGCAATCAAATCGCGCTTGAAAGTGTGTCAGCGGGTCCTTATTCTATCCCCTTAGGAGGGTTACCCTATGGCCGATTGACCGTTGAGGTTGATGAAGCGGGCAGCGGGGTGAAAACTTATGTGGTGTATAATAGAAATACCAGTTTTTTGTTATCCGCTAACTCCTATGAATTAAATCTTGTTGCTGGCGTGGATGAAGACAGAGATATTGCGGTTACCGCGGGTGAATGGCGTTATGGCTTGTCAGATACCTATAGCGCGGCATCGGCTTGGGTGGCGGCCAATGATTATCAGCAGCTTACGGTATCTGGGGCGGCCAACTTTAACGAGTACGGCACCACATCGCTTGCCTTAAGTACCTTATCAAGTCGGTGGGATGATGATCATTTAACTACGCCGATTCGGTTGCAGCTCGATTATCAAAATGAGATCATTAAAGATGTGACATTGAATGCATTTTTACAAACCAGCCCTGAGGGTTATCTTAATTATACCGATTTAAATGCGGCTAGTTCTAGCACAAGTAACGTGTTTGACGACCCTGTGGCGACACGCATCAAGCAAAGCGAATATAACCTGACGTTAAGTACAACCTTAACCAAAAAAATTGGGCTCAATGTCCGTGCTTATGGTGAATACTTTTTAGATAAACGTAAGAGTACGGGTGTTGGCATTTATTCAACTTATGATGTTAATTTGTTTAAAACACGTGCAAATTTTTCCTTGTCTCTTGATAGCAGTCGCGAGGAGACTCGATATGAAAGCACTGATGATTATTCTATCACATTAACCATGAGCATTCCTTTATCTGATACGGCAAATACCACATTTACGTTCAATTCGGGTAAGGATTATAGCAATGCCGATGCGTATTATAATGTCAATGATGGTGATATAAATTATCAAGTCGGCGTGGGCACTGACAGTAATAGTAATACTAAAGCTTCGGCATATGCCCAATATGAGCGAGGCTGGGGCGCCGTCTCCGGTGATGTTTATGTCGATGAGAGCACTACTCGTTTGGGCGCGGATGTAGAGGGAAGTCTGGTCTTTATCAATGATCAGGCGGTGTTAACCCCTTGGTTTAGGCCGCCGGTGGCCATTATTGATATGAATGGCGCTGAAGGGGTGACCTTAGGCAATAATATCAGTAATTCACAAGGTATTGTGGTCACAGATTTGACCCCTTATTCGCCGACTAAACTGTCAGTGGATGTGGATAATTTACCCAGTAATACCTATGTCAGTGCGCAAACGATTAATCTCGTGGCTAGGGAAGGGGCGATTATTCGCGCCAATATGAGTGGTGTGCGTCAGGGCAGAAATATTTTATTGACACTCTCACCAGCCCCCGCTTTGGCTACACCTGTGGTGGATACAGCAGGTAAAGAGTACGGTTGGGTATCAGAGAATGGCGAACTATATTTGGCCGCTTTTCCGCTCACCGCAGCGGAGTTATCGGCAGGAGAATGTCAATTTAGCATACCTGAAATGGAAGTTGAACAGACAGGTTTACACACCATGGCGATAGACTGTCGTTAGTTGGTAGATTATTGGAAGCAGCTAGGTATCGTACTTAGCTGTATTCTTATGATGTTATCACCAGTGTACATATTAAAGTGGTGACATCCCTTTAATCAAGTAGTCAAATTGAGATACATCTACATGATTTAACATAGTCGTGTCATTGATATTAATGTTTAATATCGTTCAGGGCTGTTGATTCCTATGACTGATAAGTTAGATATATCGATTCAATGATTTTACATAACACATTGATATTATATGTTATTTTATTGTCTCGATATCAATCCTATTTTCTGACTGTCTTACTTAGTGGGAAATACCCACACAAGCTGATTTTTTATTTATATCAATATTGAGTATATTTCCAACATAATATTGATGCTATTCATTTGCAAAGTGCACTTAACATCATACGTTAATCTGCTTTTATGATTGGGCGTTTTTTCATACCAATATCAATTCATCACACGTCAGGCTTGACTTGCCTGATATGAGTATTTTATTCATTGTCTGCTAGGTTCCATTTTTGGATTTATTGCAGCTAATGCCTAATTTATAGAGAGTACTTAATGAAACAATGTGAAAAAAACTTTAGTCTTTGCATTATGTCTGCTGCGTTAGTGGCGGCCTTATCGTTTTCTAGCACAGCAATGGCAGCAGATTCAGATGGTGATGGCCTCGATGACAGCATCGAACGCATGTATGGCTGGAACCCGTATGATGCTAATTCACCTGGCGAAACAGATACTGATAAAGATGGTCTGACTGATCTAACAGAGTATAAAGCCTTTACCAACATGTATGATCCCAATAACCCTGTTGATAAGGGTGATACAGATGATGATGGTGATACGCTACCTAAAGGTCTGGAAGTGTTTTTAATGGGTACTAATCCAGACAAGGCGGATAGCGATTGTGATGGCGTGGATGATAATCTAGATGCAAATCCGGTTGACGGAAGCTGCGCTCCCAATCCTGGCGCAGATATGACAGATGATATTACGATTGATAGCGATCCCGCTGATGGGCAAACATTTTCAATTGGGGTGCCTGTTGAACTGGTTTATACGGTTGATTATGAAGGTTCGCCAAGCATTTCAACCTCAGACATAGATGATGATTCTACTTATATGACGTGGGAGGTTTCCGCATTAGGAAACAGCAACTTGGGGTATGTTTCCCTTGATATAACAACAGGGCAACTCACCTTTAATGAAGGAGTTAATAAAGATGATCAGTTCACCGTTAAGGCATCGGTAAATGAGTATCCTGATGTTTTTGATGAAATTATAGTGGTCGCGGGTAGCGGAATACCTGATGGTGACTCAGAAATTACCATCGAAGGAAACCCTAATGATGGACGAGATTTCCCTAAAGGAGAAGCCATTCCACTGATATATACTGTGGATTATACCGACGGTAACCCTATTTCTACCGATGGAATTGATGATTCTGATACTATGGCATGGACTGTTTCCCCGAGTGAAGATGTGACGCTTGATGTCGATGCTGGCACACTCGTCTTTGGAGAAGGCTTTAGTGTCGGAAGTTCAGCGACTGTTACCGCAACACTTAACGGTTATCCTGCTATCACTGATACCATTGAGGTTGTAGCTGCAGAGGCTATCATACCGACAGTGTTGACCATAGTGGCATCAAAGCATGCTAGTGAGCCTAACACTAACGGACGTTTTACCTTAACCGCCACTCCAGCGTTTGATGTTGCTACTGTTGTTAATCTCAACATCACAGGTACGGCAATTAATGGAACAGACTATACTGCAATTCCAAGTTCATTCACTTTCCCAGCTGGCAGTTCTTCAGAGACAATCGATGTTATTGTTAAAGACGATACATTGGAAGAACCGACAGAAACGGTGATAACCACATTAGTGGCCAGTGAGGATTATGAGTTAAGTACTTCTCCTGCTGCAACGGTGAATATCGAAGATCAGGTATACGGTCAAGTTGGCTGTGAAGGATTGAATTTGAATGGCAATACGCGGATTTTTAGTGGCGGTAATACGACTCCTGTGGTTGTGTTTAAGTGTCTAGATCCCGCAGCGACAGCAGAGAATCTTGCTGGTGACCAAAGGCCTGATCACTTATGGGGAAGTTTTAAAAGAAATTCAGGAACGATCGGTAGTTTTGATTACGGTTCTAGTGCAGGTACGGTTTATTTAACCGATAGTAATCGTCGTGATGTTGATTTATCCGCAACCATTAGAGGCAATACCGCCAGAATAAGATCGGGTATCTTTTCAACTCTGCCAGGTGGGGCTAATCAGTGTACTTTTAATAACAATGCTATAGAGTGTGGTTCAGCAGAATAATATATTAAAAATATGCATAGCATCACCGAGTTATTTTAATCTGTGGTAATATCCAAAAGGGACAATTTTTCTAAATTGGCCCTTTTTGTTTGCCCAGCGAAGCTGGCAAACCCAGCAGGTTGAAAGAAACCTGTATCACCCTGGCTAAGGGGAAGATAATCCGAATGGCAAGGGCGTTGCTGGCTAACGGTAGGGTCTGAAGGAAGCCATAGGAAGTGAGGTGTACACAACTAACCGTAACCTGTTTCGGCACTATTGGTGGGTGAGCGTGCAAAATAGCGCGAAGCCCAATACTTAGTCAGACTAATAGTGTGTTTGAGGGTGGAATACCTTATAGGGAGCCAGTGCAGTAACTGGGGAAGCCTGGCATCAGTTCCAGTGATAAGGGCTGGAGGCATTATCCCAAGAGGTGATTCAAGGGAAATGTTGGTGTGAGGTGGCAGATGAATCCGTAGTAGTGAGTAAGGCTCGGCCTGTGAAGCCCAGTAATGGTGTGGAGGATAAAATCAAGCTGACCATCAGCATCAAGTCTGGTGGAGTATTAAGTTGCCAAAAGCGCTTAATATTGCGAAGGGAGGAAGCGTGCTTTAAGTCTGTAATGAGCAGATGTTTTTTTTTTTCAGAGGTACACAAGTCGATTCGCTATCGAAGTCTTTTTGAACTGGTCACCTTAGGAGTAAGGCTCTGGCTTAAGAAACTGTACAAGGGAGTAGTTTTGTCACTGTTTAGTAGATTGCCATTGCGCTAGAACGCTAAGCAACAAAGTGAAATAGACCGACTTTGAGGAAGTCATATCCGTCCCCATACAGCACACATATCAGTGAGGAATATGCGAGTTTATCACAGTTTATACGGGCAACTTCTGAGTAAAGAGAAGCTGTATAAAGGATTTAGAAGAGTGTGGAAAGCCAAAGGCGCGGCCGGCATAGACAGGCAGAGCCTAAGCGACTTCGCCTCAAATCTGAGTGATAACCTCGATCAACTTCTTCATGAACTCAGCACTAAGCAATATCAAGCTCAGCCAGTCAGGCGGGTTGAGATCCCCAAAGAGGATGGCGGCGTGAGATTGCTTGGTATTCCAACTATTAGGGATAGAGTCGTTCAACAAACCCCTAAACGATCTACTTAGCCCCATCTTTGAAGAGCAATTTCACCCGTCAAGCTACGGCTATAGGCCAAGGCGAAGTTGTCACGATGCGATCAACAAAGCGACATTGTTTATGCGTCGGTACGAGCTTAAACATGTAGTGGATATGGACTTGTCAAAGTGTTTCGATAAATTAGACCACGGGCTAATCTTATCAAGCATCGAAAAGCGAGTTAGTGATGGTAGCGTGCTAAAGCTGCTCGTTCAGTTTTTGAAAAGTGGTGTGATGGTAGATGGGCACAAGCAAGCGACAGAAGTAGGGAGTCCGCAAGGTGGTGTAATAAGCCCACTGATAGCGAATATCTATCTGGATGCGTTTGATCAAGAGATGAAAAAACGGGGTCACAGAATAGTGCGCTACGCAGACGATATCTTGATTTTATGTCGCAGCCGAGCAGGGGCAGAAAATGCACTCAAGCAGGCGAAGAAGATACTGGAAGTCGAGTTAAAGCTTGAGGTAAACTCGCGTAAAACCCACATAGCAGACAGCAATGAAGGTGTGAAGTTTTTAGGAGTGGAGATAGGTAGTCGATACACACGTATCGAGCCGAAGAAACTAGCAGGGTTTAAATCGAAGCTAAAACAGATGACAAAGCGCAATGGTGGTAAGCCATTAAGCGAAGTGATCAAAGCGGTGAATCCTATTTTAAGAGGGTTCAGTCAGTATTTTCGGATAGCGAATGCGAATAGGGAGTTCGAGAAAATAGCAAGCTGGCTAAGGCGTAGGTTGAGGAGCGTCCAACTGAAGCTGTGGAAAACGCCACAGCGACTTCACAGACGGTTGAAGCAGATGGGGTATAAGCCCCCGTTTAAATCAATCAAGATGAACAGTTGGCGTAACTCACAGAGTCCGTTAGCAAACTATGCGCTGCCCAATAAATGGTTTGATAGCTCAGGGTTAGTGAATCTTGGACATGTAAAAACGGGATATGTGTTCAGCGCAAAGCTGAGTTAAGTATGCAGGAGCCGTATACGAGGTCCGTACGTACGGTTCTGTGAGAGGGATGAGGCGGTAACGCCTCACCCTACTCGATATGTTTTAAAGTTGGATAAGTCAATGTGATACTATAAACATATTAGAGACTCTCTGGGGAGAAGTATCCTCAGTTAATCGGTTGTTATTTATTCACTTGTTATAGATTCAATTAATTATGTAATGAGTTTTAATATTATCATCCACTTGATAATTGTTTGCTATTGCTCAAAATAGTGGGGAATACCCACACCAGCTGATTTTTAATTGATATCAATGTTGAGTATATTTCCAACATAATATTGATGCTATTCATTTGCAAAGTGCACTTAACATCACACGTTAATTTGCTTTTATGATTGGGCGTTTTTCCATACCAATATCAATTCATCACACGTCAGGCTTGACTTGCCTGATATGAGATTTTATCCATTGTTCGCTAGGGTCTATTTTTGGACTTAAGTAGCAATTCATAATTTATAGAGAGAACCCCATGAAGCAATGTGAAACAACGTTTTGTCTTTCAATCATGTCAATTGCGCTATTCGCAACCTTATCGTTTTCCAGCGCAGCCATGGCTGCAGATTCCGATGGTGATGGCTTAGATGACAGCATCGAACGCATGTATGGCTGGAACCCGTATGATGCAAATTCTCCTGGAGAAGATGATTATGATAGAGATGGGCTTACGGATCTGACAGAGTATAAAGCGTTTACTAATATCTATGATCCAAATAATCCCGTTACAGATGGTGCATCAGATAATGATGGCGATACTTTGCTTAAAGGTCTCGAAGTATTTTTAATGGGGACAGATCCAGATAAAGCGGATACAGATTGTGATGGGGTGAATGATAACCTTGATGCTAATCCAGTTGATGGCAGTTGCTCACCAGCTCTAAGTGCTGATATGTTTGACGATATTACTATTTATGGAGATTTTCTTGATGAGCAAGTATTTTCGATAGGGGTCCCTATTGATATGGTTTATACGGTTGATTATCAAGGTTCGCCAAGCATTTCAACCTCGGATATAGACGATGATTCGACTTATATGACGTGGGAAGTTTCTGCATTAGGGAACAGCAACTTGGCGTATGTATTTCTTGATAAAAGAACAGGGCTGCTCACCTTCAATGAAGGGGTTGATGAAGATGATCGTTTTAAGGTTACTGCATTCGTGAATGAGTATCCTGATACTTCAGATGAAATTATTGTTGTTGCAGGTTCTGGGATACCTAATGGAGACTCAAGAATTACGATTAGCAATGATTCTAGTGATAGTCAATCATTTCCAAAAGGCGAGGATATTCCACTTAACTATACCGTGGATTATACCTATGGTGATCCGATTTCTACCGATGGGAATAATGATTCAGCTACTATGGTATGGTCAGTACCGTCAGAAGATAATCTCACTCTTAATAAAGATACTGGAATATTGGTTTTTGGTGACGATTTTCCTGCAGAAACCTCAGTTGTTGTCACTGCAACGTTAAAAGAAAATCTTGAAATTACTGATACGATAGAGATCTTTGCCAAAGATGAGCCTAAAGTGTGTGGAGTGACGATAGATAATGACGCGGGAACGTTTAATTTCTCGGTTTCAGGTGATTTTCCGTGGGTGGGGAATGGGGTAACATGTCGAGATGTGGGAGCAGGGTCGACGTCGCCATGTGGTATGTACTTAGCGCTTACGGAGTCGCAGTCTACAGGGTTACAAAATCATTTCCAAATATATCATAGGAGTATAATTTATAAAGGCTCTGCTGCTGTTAATAGTAATATGAAAACATATTGGAATAATCAAGATACTTTCATTGAAAAGAGCATTGATGTGCCATTAGCTGATTTAAATAAAGCGAAATATGTGTGCGTTCATTATCATATGGGGGGAGGCTCACCGTCACATCCTAATGTGGCTAATGCTCCCGCTTCTTGTTTACCCATTGAGGAAGCGTGCTCCATTAATTAACAGCGAATATGTCTCTTTACAACCAAGCGCTAGAGCAGGATATCTAGCGCTTGAATTTTTAAGTGAATACTTTGTTTTTACAAATCCTCAAGAGTCCACTTTATTTTAAATTCAGTTTTTGTTATATGTTTTTAAATTATTTTTCATTGCCTTAGATGACGATAGTGGGGACAGGCACACGCTTGCTGATTTTTTATTGTTATCGACTTTCGTTATATTCAATCTTGAATATTTATCCATATTAATAAAGATTATCACAATCATGAGAGTAAATGATAAAGCTTGATGTATTTGAGCGATTTCATTTAATCCTGATGTACATTAGTTTTAGTTTCAGTGGTTAATACATAATTTAACAAAAGGTAATCCAATGATACAACGCAGAAAAAGACTGTTAAGTCTTTCACCTATATCTATTTTTTTAATGACGGTCTTATCGTTTTCAGGCGCAGCCATGGCAGCAGATTCCGATGGTGATGGATTAGATGACAGCATCGAACGCATGTATGGCTGGAATCCTTATGATGTAAATTCACCTGGTGAAAGTGATTATGATGGCGATGGTCTTACCGATCTAACTGAATATAAAGCTTTTACAAATATCTACGATGAGAATAATCCTGTTGCTGCTGGTGATACAGATAATGATGGCGATACCTTACAAAAAGGCCTTGAAGTGTTTCTAATGGGGACTGATCCAGAAAAAATAGATACCGATTGTGATGAAGTTGATGATAATCTGGATGCGAATCCAGTCGATGGAAGCTGTCATCAGGGCCAAGTAACGATAGGTGGAACTGGGCCATATAACATATATTTAGAGTGGAATTCAAATCCAGCGCTTAATAACCGGAATAATTACGGAGAATCAGGTGTTTATCCGATAGAGGGTATAAATATTGTGGATGTAACATCAGACTTAGGGACTCTTAGTGGTGTAGAACTAGTAAATAAATACGATATTTTACAAGTCAGTAATACTGACACCTACCCTCAGAAGCTGCTCGAATATGTCAATGCCGGTGGTGTGTTAATTTTTGGTTACAATGTCAGTGGTAACGCTACTATTAGTGCATTTGGCGGTACGGGAACCTTAGGTCACTACAACGCTCCAGCCATGCTTACATTAGTTGATGATCTCGTTAATAACGGACCTTTTGGTTCTATTGTGGGGGCGATAGATGTAATTAACACATACCCTAGTGGGATGTATTCTACTGCAAGCCTTCCAGCAGGTAGCACTTTATTTGCGACGATGAATGGAACTGCAGCAGGATTTGTAGCAGGTGATGGTGGCAGAGCGGTTTTCATGAATGATGAATATTTTTACCGTCGATTCGATAATGGCAATGATACAGTTGATACTAATCAAGAAAAATTTATTCATAATATTTTAAGTTATGCATTAGATAAAGCAAATTAAATGAACTTGGGGTTAAATACGATAAATTGAAACTCATTTAGTGACAAAGTATCGAGATAGTAATGTAATAAAAGGTAGGTGCAAGATATTTTTATCTGGCACCTAATTGATATTATAAGGCTTATACTCAAAGTCTTTTATTCTTTGTGGTACATTGATGCGTATTACTCGTAAAAAATACAAGATAATCAACGTATTTTAGATGGTTACGAATCTGGTGAGCTCAGAAACAAAATTTTATCTTGAGTCACAATGAATCCACAGCCGAGTCAGTGAGATTATCAAGCAACTAGATGAAGCCCTGGTTGATGTACAGCTAAAAAATAAAACTTAAATTATGACATAACTATTTGTATAAAATGATTTTAATGTACAATAATGTTATGACCTCGAATCTAGTGTTAATCCGTTAAACCAAGTCCATATTCTCTCTTTTTTTATATATAAAGAATATATAAAATATTTATAATGTACGTTTTTTGTTCGAACAATACATTATATTAGACACAAGATTATAAACATTGCAGTAATGGAATGGCTGTAGTTGAGTGAGTTGATTTATTCAATTTCTACTTGATGTCAGTACGTTAGTCTTCATCTATGTCTAATTTACAGAGAGAACAAAATGCAACAACATAAAACAAAATTGACTCTTTCACTGATGTCAGTGGCACTCGTCGCAGTGTTATCTTTCTCAAGTGCTGCGATGGCTGCAGATTCTGATGGTGATGGTTTAGATGACAGCATCGAAAACATGTATGGCTGGAATCCTTATGATGCAAATTCTCCAGGCGAAGATGATTATGATGGGGATGGCATTATTGATGTGACTGAATATTACTCCTTTACTAACATGTATGATGCCGATGACCCCGTTGATGCTGGTGATACCGATGACGATCAAGATACACTAGCTAAAGGCCTCGAAGTGTATTTAATGGGAACGGATCCTGATAAAGCGGATAGCGATTGTGATGGTGTAGATGATAATTTAGATGCAAATCCTGTTGATGGTGTGTGTGAAATTCCTGAGCCAAACCCTGGGGTTGATTTAACTGATGATATTCGCACTTCAGGTGGTGATTCAGAAGATCAATCACTTGCTCCTACAGTGCCACTTCAGCTTTATTATGCTGTTGAGTATAATGATGAACAGACTTATTCAACTGAGAATATCGACCCAGATAGTGATTTCATGATTTGGTCTCTGTCTGATAATACATTTGCAAGTATTAATGAAAACACAGGCATTTTTGAGTTTTATAACGGGACTCCTGAGGGGACAGTGGTCACAGTGACTGCAACGCATATCGATAATGGTGACATCACTGATACTATGCTTATCACCTCAACCATGGGGATCCCTGATGTGAATGGGATTTTGAATGATGATATTCGAACTGATATCGGCGATTCAGATGACCAAACAATTGCAGCCGAAGTCCCGCTCCAGCTTTATTACGCCGTGGATTATACAGATGGGGAAACCTATTCAACCGAGAATGTTGCACCTGATAGTGATGTTATGAGTTGGTCTTTATCTGATTATAGTGATGCAAGTATTGACGCCGATACAGGGGTTTTTGAGTTTAAACCGGGGACGTTAGCGGGAACGCAAGTTACCGTGACTGCAACGGGTAATGAAAATTCTGAAATTACCGATACGATAGAAGTCTTTGCTAAAGATGAACTAACTACAGGTTTAGCGAATCTTTGTGATGTATATACAGAGCCTGTTAAGGTCAGAATTACTGATAATTGTTCCACCTGTCAGGCATGGTATACGAATATTGATCTCACATGTGTTGGAGGCGAAGCTACAGTGCTCGTTGTATCAGGAAGACCTGCTGGGGGTTCGACACAAAGTCAAGCATTTAGCAGAGCATATGACATTGGGGGAACATTAATTGCGGAAGAGATGGGTAGTGTTTCTATCAGTGGAGGCTCAGCAAGATTGGATTTGGTTGAAACTAATATAAATGAGGCGATGGGAAACCGTGCAGCGATATGGGCTGAAGATGGACAACTTATGTGTCATGCTAGATTTAATTATGACAGTAATCCTCAATTTTCTGGCTGTACGGTAACGAATGAGGTAGCTCCTTCAGATCGGTGAATATATAAGCATAAATCGTTAATCAGGTTTACTCGTTGCATTCGATGATGTCCTAAAGCCTTTTTTCTGGATATAAATTTCTTTATATAACATTGCAACTAAGTAACCTAGGTAAGGATAAATTTATCTTAATGCTAGTATGCTGTGACCGTTTTAATTGCTTGCTGTGGATCAAAAGAGTGGGGAATACCCACATTAGCTGATTTTTCATTATTATCGATTTTAGGTAAATTACATCCTAATGCATTGATGTTAGCTTGCAGCATCTATTGATAGAAAGCGTTAGCGTATATTTATGCTTGGGTTTCTATCGCTATATCAATTAAAAATCATCATCACAATGTTCAGATTCGATTTGTCTGAGTTGATTACTTTATCCATTTTTCCTAATGTGCGATTTTTTGTGCTTAAGATTCATGTTTAATTTACAAAGAGGTTACCATGAAGCAATACGAAACAAAGTTTAGTCTTTCCATTATGTCAGCTGCGCTAGTGGCCGCTTTATCTTTTTCCAGCGCAGCGATGGCGGCAGACTCAGATGGTGATGGCCTAGATGACAGCATCGAAAGGATGTATGGCTGGAACCCGTATGATGCGAATTCACCTGGTGAAAGTGATTATGATGGCGATGGTCTTACCGATCTAACTGAATATAAAGCGTTTACTAACATTTATGACCCCAATAATCCTGTTGATATGGGGGATACCGATGATGATGGTGATACCCTACCTAAAGGTCTGGAAGTGTTCTTAATGGGTACTGACCCAGATAAAGCGGATACAGATTGTGATGGTGATAATGACAATGTGGATTCAAATCCGGTTGATGGGAGCTGCGCACCAGATCCGGGCGCTGATATGACAGATGATATCACGATTGATGATGAATTTGCCGACAATCAGATATTTTCGATAGGTGTTCCCGTTGATATGGTTTATACCGTTGAATATACCGATTCACCCAGTATTTCAACTTCGACCATAGACGATGATTCTACTTATATGACGTGGGAGGTTTCCGCATTAGGGAATAATAACTTGGCGTATGTCGAGCTTGATAACACAACAGGGCGACTCACTTTTAATGAAGGAGTTGATGAAGATGATCGTTTCACGGTGAAAGCGTCGGTAAATGAGTACCCAGAGGTTTTCGATGAAATCATAGTGGTCGCGGGTGCTGGAATACCAAATGGCGACTCAGTCATTACGATTGGAGGTGACTCTAGTGATAGTCAGTCATTTGCAAAAGGTGTGGATATTCCACTTAACTATACCGTGGATTATACCTATGGTGATCCGATTTCTACCGATGGGAATAATGATTCAGCTACTATGGTATGGTCAGTACCGTCAGAAGATAATCTCACTCTTAATAAAGATACTGGAATATTGGTTTTTGGTGACAATTTTCCTGCAGAAACCTCAGTTGTTGTCACTGCAACGTTAAAAGAAAATCTTGAAATTACTGATACAATAGAGGTTTTTGCCGAAGATCAAGTACTTGGTCAGGGAATATGTTCAGCTGAAGCGAATATAAAATCGATAAGGGTTAAAGCTGGCGCGACGCCTCCTTGGGGCGCCGGTGATGGGGCTACCTACGTCAATTGCGCTGGAACGATTAGCGCCAGTAAGTTTGGTGGAAATGCTAATTATTATAATAATAAGTTTAGCCTAGCTTATGTCACAGATGGTTTTGGCAACGGTAGTATAAATGACCCATATGGTAAAAACTCTATCACGCTAACTTCGGATCAGATAAATCATTTGACGAGTGTAACATCTTCTGCGGTTGGTGATCCTACTAGTGATAGTTGTGCTAATGGACCAATATTAGGACAGAATGTTAAAACAAGTATTTCTGGTTATATTAAGTATAATACCACTACTAAGGTATTAACATGTTATGAGACTCAGAGTGCGACTTATTGTGATGGTGCAGGAGGGCAAAGTTCGTCATCATCTTCATCACGCACATGTGAGATCACATACAATTAAGTAAATAAAGAGAGATTATAGCTATTTATTGAGCGCTTCTTTTCATTAAGAGGCGCTCATTTTTTTACTTTTAAATTAAGCATCATAAAAACAGATTCCGCTACAAAAACATTGAATTTTCTAAGTAAACCATGATCTGATGAGTTAATTTTAGATAATTAACTCATCAGATCATGTTAATCCTCAATTCTTAGCAATGGGCAAAAGAGCATTTTCATCATGCTTGTTTAGGCGATGCTTGTAGAACACAAAGACTGATTAACCTGAACTTGGGATAACGAGTGTCACATACGTTTAATTTTTTACTTAAAATCAATGAGTTAAATTCCACTTGATTGTTATTTACCCACTTATTTGCTTAATGCCGACATTTTTGTCGATATCAAGGCGGGATTTCGTACGTAATAGCTGACTATTACTAGAAAGCACAACAAAGATAGGGGCCAAAATAGCGATATTAAGCGGCGCTGCTTAACCCGAGCTCAGGTTGATTAATACCTGTGCTGATATGGCGGGTTTCAGTGGTAAATCCATAGTGAAATCATGCATTGGTAATTGCTCTAAACTAGAAGGTGTCTATAGATTGGTTACTATGATAGCCATATTACTGGGGGTTAGAACTTATCCATGAAGACTGGGATATATGCCGATGAACAAGAAAGTGAAAAATTGGCAGATGTTTCGTGTGTGATAACGAAGCGATATTCTATGCTACTTGTAAGATAAATAGCAGCATAATGAAAGTGTTGTCGTCAGAGCGACACATAAGGAAACTATAGGGTATCAAGCAAAACGTGTTTAAGCACCTTGACGAACAACCAATTCTCTGTGGTTAGACTGTAGCCTCTATTGACCTGTATTAGTATTAGTTTACTACAACTTAGAGAAGCGATGACCTTATATAACTAAGAAAAAGGGCTTATCGATGAAGCTGTTGGCATGGAAAATTAACCTGATAAAATAGTATTGAAACAAGATGAATGGGAGGTCTTACTACAATATTATAAAGTCTGAGGTGATGATGGTAAAACCGCATCGGATATGAAATGAGCTTATAAATCATTGGTTAAATTGTCTACTTAAAGGTACTTCACTCGTAATAATGCCCATGAATTAGCTGTCCCACTAGTAATAGGTGTGTTCGACGGATCGACATTAGCTTCAAATGCTACTGAATATGAAGGTATAATATTTCCTTCAATGATATGATGTTTTGCACTATCACCGTTATTAATTGGTGAGCCATTGTGAAGTATACGTACACCTACGCCAGTTGCATCACCTTTAGTATTAAAAAGTTTGCCACTAGAATCGTTATTTGAACCGAAAGTTAATAATGCTTGAGTTGCTATATTGGTACTACAATCAGCCAGTTTAATATTGAATTGTACTGATGTAGAGCGATCTCCTCTCGCCTTAAAGAGATGAGTTGGCTGTTGACCCAGTTGAATTTGTTGATTACCAGCATCTGGTGAGAAACTACAAGCAGATTCTACAATTCTTCCTTTTATAGATACACTTCCTCCATTAACAGCGTTTGATGTACCTGACACCATGACCCCACATAATAATAAAACTGATAATATTGCTCTCATAATACTTCCACCACTTTAAAAACTATTTACTGAGATCTTCAAGATTATTGTCATAATTCAGTAATGTTATAATTTCAACTTCTATCAACATGGAGTAAATCTACAAACTGTCATGCCTAGAAAATAAACGATACATATATTTTACATTTAACACGTCAATTTGCAACACTAAATGATCAAAATGATTAAAATAAATCTATACTACTTATTTTATTAACATTTTACTGAGGTTAAGTTTTGTATTCACTGTTTTTAAGTTAATTTTTGTAATTATGCTCTTTAAGCTGAAGTGGCAGAGAAGAAATGGTATCGCCTGAGTGAATTTTAGCTACTGGCTAAGGTGATCATAGTGGGGAGGGATTTAAAGACGGTGGAATAATAACTCTAGATCAACCAGAGCATCAGATGTTCTCATGCACCAGATTTGACAATAACGTCTTTTTGTAGTTTAAGGTCTTGCAGCTGGATTTTCTTTTGAAACAAGCTTTTTTGAGTTCATCGTGCCAATGATACAAAGTTTTAGACGAGATCCCCTCACTTTTTACAACCTCAGTAACAGTAATGTTTAGGGGAGTGAAGAGGTATAACTTTTTTACTGTTACTTCTTTACGTTCGTATTAATGTCGTACAATTGAGTTTTCATTGACAGCGTCTTTATTTGATTATTGGACGCATTTAAGGGGCTACAATTATCCTGATAGATGGGGAGTCTGTGAACATTGTGAGAGTAGATAGAATAGAGAGTAAGAGCAAAGCTGTTAAAGATGTATCGCCTTAGCAAATATCTTTGTTACGCCGTCATGTTATACACTATTTTGTGCTTTGCTCTAAAACTAGTAAAAATTTGAACTTAACGACATCTTATTTAAAGGTAAGTGACCTGTAATAATGCCCAAGAATCAGCTGTACCGGAAGTGATTGGTACAAGCAATGGATCCACATTTGCTTCAAATGCAGCAGAGAACGAAGCAATATTGTTTCCCTCTACAATACTATTTGTCGTGGCCACATCACCATTATTAATGGGCGTTCCATTGTGTAAAATCCGTACTCCTATGCCAGTAGCTCCACCCTCGACATTGAACAATTGACCACTTGAGTCATTATTTGATCCAAAAGTAAATACCGCTTGAGTGGCTATCTCGGTGTTACAATCGGTGAGTTTAATATTGAAAGGTATGGAAGGCGAGCGGTCACCTTTAGCCTTAAAAATATGAATAGGTTGCTGGCCAAGCTGAATTAATTGATCAATAGAATCAGGTGATAAGCCACAAGCTGACTCTACAATTTTTCCCTTAAAATAAACATGTGTTGTATTGACAGCCATTGCACTACTTGTTGTTAACAGCCCGCCTAATAGTAAAACTGGCAATAACGTTATTTTTTTTTTCATAAACTCTCCTGCCATCTTGGCATCGTAAAATTACTGCATATTTAGACTAGAAAAATGTCACGTTCATTAAGTTACTCTGCGCGGTTTTAGTAAGGTTAATTAACAAGATTAGCACGAATACTGTTCGTATTAATGATGATATATTGATGAAAAAACCCCTCATTTAAAATAGTTAGCGTATATTAATATAAAGATTATTCAGCAAAATGTATTCTTGTTATCACTGAAATTAGGACTTCCTCTTCATTAACCTATTTGGCTCAGTATTTTTACATTTAACCATAATTTTGATCAAAGTAAAACAATATATACACACGGAGAGCAAGTCAAGAGTGTTTGTTACTTATGTTAGTGATAGGCAGTAGTGCTAACTCATTTTAATTGCTGACTCCAGCAAGCTAGAGTTGTGATCATCATCTAAGTGCCACCATTTTTTACGAGATATGGTGGCTGATTTAGTTTCATCTTGTTTGAGCATTCCACTGCCATTTTCAGTATCCAATGTAATAGGGTTTATTAAAGGTAAAAGTATCATTTTAGTTACCGTCAGTTTAAGGGACGGCAAAAGAGTTTCAATGGAGAGGACTTTTGAGTAGAGGTTACTATGTTTTTTTAGATTGGTTTGGATGAGAAAATGATAAAAGAACACATACGAAATCAAGAAAAAAGACATTCATCGGGAGCAATTAACATTCTGAATGTTGATAGCGCCTTGGACACTTAATTAAGCCCTTTTATGGCCTCATCTAAATCTTTACCGGAGGTAATAACTAATGAGTTTAAGGGGGGGACTTATCAAATTAGAGCACTCTACTTTGCCTTAATAGTTTACTTCAGCTATGGTGGTGATTTTTGTTATTTTTTGTATACTAAATAGGTAGGATAGGTTGTTTATATGCTTCATTGTTATCGTCAATACAATTACTTTAAGAGTTCAGTGTCTTTTTTTGATTGATAAATAATATTGTTTACATTATTTATCAATGATTTAGGTATTGTATGACACTATCTTAATTGGGCGAGGTTAAATGCAAAAATATTGATATATGGTATATTTCTGATTGTTCTACTATCTATTTTTTATCGTGTTTATTTGATTTTACGGTATGTATTTTTATGAGTAATGGATTAGCTAATTGAAAACACGAATTTTGCTATCAATTTAATTACTGTCAAAAATATGTCTTTCTGCATTTATTATGTTACGTAAATCAATTGCATAAAACAATAACATTGATGCTCTGAAAACGTACAGGTGTCTAAGTTATTGTTTTAAAGGTTATTATTTGTTTTTTTTAATGTTTAAATCATATTTTTTCATAAAATAAGATAATTTATCATTTTTTTTCACTATAAATTTGTTCTTATCAAGGGTCTAATCTATCCCGAATTTACTCAGTAATCACTAGTTACTGGTAAACGTGAATAAATTTTGACGCTATTGTCACAAAGTAACATATAGAACAAATTACGTTTTTATTGCCAACTTTTTAGCTTAAATGTAACTTGTTTGCATTGTTTTTTATACGAAGCTAATAATACCAGTGTTGATTCATTGTGTCAAATTGTTAATTTTATGATTTTGATTGTTAATGATTAAAGGGCTGGCGGTGTAACGATTTACGGTTGATTTGTATTGTTTCTTTGTTTCTTTATAGCTCCATTATGAATAACTATTAATGCCTATATTAAGGCTGGAGATTTTATGAAAAAGAATATTACACTACTAGCAGCTCTTTCATTCGCTGGGATCATGGCGTCAACGACTGCTATTGCAGCGGGCAACCAAACAACAGTGAACTTTAAAGGCGAAGTTGTTTCTGCTGCGTGTGGTATTGCACCAGAGTCTGTTGATCAAACTGTTCAGTTAGGCCAACACCCAACACATATATTTAAAGCTAAAGGTAGTTCTTCAATACCTGTTCAGTTCAATATTAAATTGATTGAGTGTTCTTTAGACACCTATACAAAAGCGAAATTTACCTTCAATGGCAGCACTGATGCTACTAATAGTGAATTGTTTGCTGTTAACGGTGGTGCTCAAGGGGTTGGTGTTCGTCTTTCTCATGGTGGCACTCCAATTGTTGCTGGTACTGAAGCAACAACGGTTGAACTGACAATTGACACAAACGTAATCACATTCTCTGCAGCATTAGAAGCTGATGACGATGATGATGCGGTTGCTGGTGTTGCAGAAGCAACAACTACATTGAACATTGCTTACCTTTAAACCTTAAACGGGTTAAGTGATGTGATTTCTATAAATATAGTTATGGCAATATTGCTATAACTATATTTTTTTAGCACGTTAATCCGATGGTTTATAAGAATTTTAATGACTTTCTAATTATAAGCTTACTTATGAGAATATCGTTTTCATAAGTAAGCTTATCAAATGATAACTGTATAATATGTATTATTTTTCTGGCGTAAAATAAATAAAATGTACATGAAATAATATGATGATGGGTGTTTATGAATATGAAGTTTAAGTTGTTTTTTTTAACATTACTTTCAGTTTATTCTTGTACTCTTGTTGCAACAGAGTTTAATAGCCGTTTCATTAAATCAAAAGATAAAATCGATTTGAAAAAGTTTGTTGAATCTGGGTTTGTTGAAGATGGGCGTTATTTACTCGGGATTTATTTTAATGGTGAGTATTTATATTCAGAAAATATCAATGTAAATGAGGGAAAAGCCTGCATTACTAATGAAGTGTTGCAATCTTTACCAATAAATGATAAAGGGCTAGATGTTTATTCTAAAAATACACATATAGTAAATGATAAGCTGTGCTATTTAGTGAGTAATGAAGAGAATACGAGCAGCTCGATTGATATTGGTAAAGGAAATTACAAAATTATAGTTCCTCAAATTTATGTGTTAACAGACTATCAAGCTGGTTTTGTTAATAAAAAATATTGGGATGATGGGATCCCAGCATTATTTGTCGATTATAATGTTAATTACTTTTCCAGTAAGGCCAATGAATACAGTGATTGGAATAGTAGCTCTTCTGTTTATGGCGTGATTGGTGCTAACTATAATGCGCTTCGTATCAGGGCTAATTTTCAAAGCTCCGATGACAATCCAGAGTTTTCATCATTGTATGGTTTTATGCCAATACGAAGTCTAGATTCAAAATTAACCTTTGGTAATACCTCATTTGGTTCTGATATTTATGATGGCTTTAGAATGAATGGTGTGCGGCTGCAAAGTGATGATAATATGCTACCGTCTAATTTAAGAGGCTATTCACCTGTCGTGTCCGGGAATGCGGATACTAATGCAGTGATCACCATTCGTCAGCAAGGTAGCGTGCTTAAGATTGTTAATGTTAATGCTGGACCCTATGTTATTGATGATATTTCACAATCATCGCAAGGCGTACTGGATGTTGAAGTCAAGCAAGCAGATGGAGTGATTAAGCATTTTCAAGTCAATGGTGCTGATACTTTGTTTCTCACCCGTCCTGGTCATATTCGTTACAGTGTTTCAGCTGGGATACCTGATTCAAGTTATTATGACCATTCGCCAGGTTTTATATCAGCTGAAGCATCATATGGCCTTAATAATAACTTATCTTTGTTTACAGGAACGTTATTATCTGAAGAATATCAATCTTATACCTTAGGTGCTGGGGTCAACTTTAACTATTTTGGTGCCGTTTCAGCTAATATTTCAAATGCCGCTGCGACCTTATTTGATAACAGTGATGTTGAGGGGTTGTCATATGGTATTGCTTATAATAATACTATTCCTGATATTGATTTAGATATGCGTGTAGCTGGATATCGGTTTTCTGAAGAGCAATACTATGAATTTGATGAATATTTATCAACTTATCAAAATGATTCAATTTCAGACAGTTTTGAGACTAACAATAATAGAAAGAGTGAGAGTTCGCTAATATTAAGCAAATCATTTGCTGATGTATCGACTAATTTTTCTTATACATTAAATGAATATTGGGATGATAGGAGAAAAACAGTTCGCTATAACCTTAATGCATCAAAACCTTTCGTTATCTATGATTCGACACTATATTTGAGTATTAATGCTTATAAAACTGATGAGTCATATATTGAATATGAGAGCAGCGAAAAATTTGGGGAATTCTCACCAACACTCAGTGAGGAAGGCATTTCATTAAGTATTACAATGCCCTTGGGCGGAGGAAATAATTCTATCGCTTTTCAAACTCGATCAGTCAATAATCGTTACACACAAAGTTTAACTTATTCAGGAAATACTGATAAAGGTGACTATTACAGTGTTGCTTATGATGAATATGAAGGAGAATCCATTGGTATTACAGGAAATTACAACCGTAATTTTGCTGTTGTTTCAACTCAATTAGGCGCTAGCTACAAAACCAATTCATATTCGCAAGTGAATGCAAATGTATCGGGTACTGTACTGGCTTCTGAACACGGCATAGCTTACAGCGGAATAACAGCTGGAGATACGAAACTACTTATTGACACAAAAGCACCGAATGTAACAGTCACAGGTAATGGCCATGATGAGTCGAATGCCTTTGGTCTCGCGTTAATTAATGGCCTAACGCCTTATCGTAAAACCAATAATACCGTTGATTACAAATCACTGCCAAAAAATGTTGAAGTACTAGATAATATTAAAAGCGTGGCGTTAACCGAAGGTGCGGTCGGCTTTCAGCAGATCAGAGCTCGACAAGGAGATAATTTTATCGCACGTATAGAAAGTCAAAATGCTATCCCATTTGGTGCAGTGATTATTGATAAAGAAAATATGCAAAAAATAGGGATGGTGAGTTCAGGTCAGAAATCTTACATATCAGGAGTCAATATCGACTCCCAGTTAAAAGCGGTATGGGGGGATCAAGAGTGTCAACTTGTCATATCAGCAGCGGTTATTAATAGTAAAAAAACAATTCGTCCAGTCGTTTGTAAGTAATAAAGGGTTTTTATGAAAATTTCACTATTATTGATGTCGTTTGTAGTATCGATGTCTCTGTTAAACAATGCTAACGCTGCTTTAGCTTTAGATAGAACACGCGTTATTTACGCTGACGGTGAGGGGATTGAGACGCTTAAAATAAAGAACCCAGCAGAAGCTGATTTTTTAGCTCAGTCGTGGTTAACTGATGCTAACGGACAAGAAGTGAGTGAACCACTGATAGTGATCCCACCATTGGTCCGTGTTGAGTCTGGTAGTTATTCTTTTTTACGTATTGATAATGTATCACCTGTTAACAGTTTACCAACAGACAAAGAAAGCCTCTACTACCTGCATGTACGTGAAGTCCCTGTGACGCCTAAAAATAGTGAAGTGAAGGGAACAAATACAGGTGGTTCAATTCAAATTGCCATTGAGTCCATTATTAAAGTATTCTTTCGACCTACTAGTCTTGCTGATATAAAAGAAGTTGCTCAAGTCACCGCTGATGGGACACACATCAGATTTAAAAATGGCAAAGTGATTTTAGAAAATAATTCTCCGTTTTATGTAACTTATGCAGATTTACTTTATGGTCCTAAGGACAAAGCAGAAAAATTTAAAGCGATGATGTTAGCTCCTTATACAAGTCAAGCGATTAACGTTAAAAAAAGGTCATTCTATTATTTAAGTAATGTTAACGATTATGGTGCCATAATATTTAACAAGTATAGCTGTAAAGGCAACAGTTGTGACTTTTCAGGTGTGGTCAAAAGAGGCACATTATGAACAGGCCGTTGCTTACGCTTAGTGTGTTATTGATGGGGTGGTGTGTATCTTTTAATGCCTTAGCTTTAGCGTGTTACAGCGAGGATGCGGGAGGAAGTTTTGGTGGTAATAAAGGAGGTGTTACTAATTTCTTGATTGATCCAAGTGCTTCTGTACCTGAAGGCGCACCGAATAATACGATTGTATGGCGAGCACCGAGTACGACAGTAAAAGTGATCTGTTATAAAGATGCAAGAAATTATCCCTCGCTTAGAGATTTTTCCGAACAAGTGTATTTTTGGCCAGGAAAAACCGGAGACACTACAACGACTCAAATACCAGGGATCAAAATAGGCTTTCGTTATGATGGAACTGATATTTATAACTCTAAGCAAGCAGTAAATGGTTTTACGATTCGAGCATGCAAATCAAACGAAAGTGACTCTCAGTGTGAAAAAAATACCAAAAAAGAAAAAACAATCACTTATCAACCATTGATTGTAACAAGGAACGGTACATTCACTAGTTATAATGCTCCTGCCAACATATTTCAGGTAGATGGATCACAAGGATATAATGGTCGGTTTGCTAATTACCGCAGTAGAATTAGTAACATGAATATTTTGAAGCCGACTAAATGTGAGGTATCTCTGTCGCTTGATACTAGTGACATTGATTTTGGGATTTTGACTATTGATGATGTGATTGCGGGTAAATCGATGCCGATGAGGATAAAGGTGACTAATGAAAAATTTGGTCCAGATTGCCCAGCAGTCAAGCTGAGCGGTTATTTTGAAAATATTCGGGAGGGTAGTAATAATGATTATATTCCAGTTTATGATGAAACAAATCATAAGCTGCCTGCATTAGGGATTAAAATTTATGATGGTGGAACTGAAATTGGCTTAAATGAACCCATTCTACCAGGTTTTGAGATTGAGGATGTAGGTTATGCCAATTATCAAGCAAAATTATATGCCATAGATGCTGCCAATATCCCTGAAGGTAAGTTTAACGCTATGGTTGTTTATATGGTTTCCTATTTATAAGGTGGTTTTATGAAGCTAAGTACTTATTTTTTGCTCGTATTAATGTTGATTTCTTTTCATGCTTTTGCTGATGATGAGACAATAGAAGGCTCTGAGAGTGATAATGATGTATTTTTTCAGGTTGGTGGTGGTATTGCTGGGTTTATGGGCAATGATATTTTAGATGATTATGATATCACCAATCTTAAATACGGTGTTGGCATTGATTGGGGCAAGAATAACTGGACGTTTGAGGCTAATTATCGCGCTTTATCAGATGGCAATGACTTTAGTATGCGCGGCGCGGATTTATTTGCTAAAAAGCGTTTCGATCTTTGGGACAAAGGAGGGGTATTTGTAGGTGGTGGTAGCTACCTATATCAAACGGAAGTGGATAACGATTTATTAGATTCAGATCACCGTAATGAGGGTGTCTCTCCCTATTTAAGTCTGGGGATCCATCATCAATTGGGTAAAAATGTGGATGTGGTGTTGCAGCTTGATAATATGTTTAATGTGCATTTATTAAGCCCGTATTCAGATAGAAAAATATCAGAATCGTTAACCATGATGACACTATCGTTTGTATTACATCCGTGGAGACAATCACGTATTCCGGCTCAAGAGATTCAATACATACCTGAAGTGCAGGTGATCCCCGAAATTGATAATGTTGAAGCAAAAAGAGAAGTGGATTTGACATCATTTGCTTATTCACGTACCGACTTAAGCGAAGAAATGTTCAGTAAATTGGACTCTATTGCCGAAGAAATACAGCAATTAGATGATTATAAAGTGGTGATCACTGGTTGGGCTGACTCTCGACAGCAATATCAACAGTTTAATTCAAAGCTCGCACAAAAAAGAGCCCAAGTTGTGGTGGATTATTTGATTTCTAAAGGGGTTAATAAAGACAGTATTGATGCACAGGGAAAAGTTGAATTACTGGAAAATAATCAACATGAAAATAAAGATGCACGTAAAGTCGATATTTTTATAACGGGAATGAAATCTAACGATATATAGTGTCAAGCTGCTATAGTCATTTTTATTGTTAATTGAAAATACGTTAGCCATATTCCATTTATATTGGAATATGGCTTTTTTGATCAATAATCGCTTGTTAAGTAAAATTTTATGAGTAACGATGATAGAAATGAATTCACATAGCGATAGTATGATGAAAATGACTAAAACAGATATTATTCAGGCACTTGATTTACAGCCACATCCCATTGAAGGTGGGTATTTTGCATTAACCTATGTATCTGAGCATACGACAGGGCATAATGGTCAACGAAAATTATTATCCACTATCTATTATATGCTCACCGATGACAGTCCAATTGGGTATATGCACCGCAATAAGTCGGATATTGTTCATTTCTACCACAGTGGTTCTGCCATGAAGTATTGGATTATTGATGTTAATGGTCAATTAACTGAAACGGTATTAGGATCCGATGTGACTAAAGGGCAGTGCTTGCAACTGCTGGTTAAAGGGGGAGATTGGAAGTTATCTCACCTTATGAAAGACGTCGGTAAGGTGAATTACGGCTTATTGGGTGAGGCTGTTTCACCTGGTTTTGAATATGCAGATAATGAAATAGCAACGATTGAATTGGTGAGCCAATTATTTCCAACATTGGCGACTCAATTGGCGCCATTTGTGAAAGTGTAATTTAATCTTTGTCTCTGTCTCTGTTATCTTGATTTGTTACTGAAGATGGCGGTGTTTCTTCTGTATTGGCTTGGCTATCATTATGCAGTTTGTTTTTTTTGATTTGCTTATGCTCTTGACCAAAATGGCTCATTTTCATTTTAGCGTGGTACTTGAGAACCGCTAGATTACTCACAACAACACCAAGGATTAATATAATAATGAGCCATGTTTCGAGATCAGGCATAAGCAATCCTTATTTAGTCGACAGCTAAACGAGCTTCACAGATCCGAATGTCCTCCGGAGTATCAACCTCTGGAGAATCAAAAGCACTGATCGCGACTTTGATCTTATAACCATATTCCAATGCTCTTAATTGCTCTAGTTTTTCTAAATCTTCTAAACGTCCCAGTGGTAATTTTGCAAAGGTGGCAATAAAGCTGCGTGTGTAAGCATAAATACCTAAGTGTTTATAAACTGGATGCTCATTAGTATCACGGCCAAATGGAATACGCGCACGTGAAAAGTATAACGCATAAAAATCATTATCGAAGACCATTTTGACATGCTTAGGATCGTCAAGTTCTGATTGTTCGGTTATTTCAACCCCGAGAGTTGCCATGCCAAATTCATTCGGATGACGCTCAAATAAGGTGATGATTTGTTCGATTGAGATAGGATCGATTAAAGGTTGATCCCCTTGCAGGTTAACCACTAAATCGTTATCGTTTAACCCTAACTGCTTGATAGCATCCTCAATACGATCTGTGCCTGATGCGGCTTGAGGATCGGTCATGACAACATTACCCCCAAATGCGTCTACCGCCTCTTTGATGCGTTGATCATCAGTTGCAACATAAATGGCGCTTAATCCTTTTGCTAAAGAGGCGCGCTCATAGACATGCTGGATCATAGGCTTACCGTTAATCGGCGCCAAGGGTTTGCCAGGAAAACGGCTTGAGCCATAGCGTGCAGGGATTAACAGGGTGACATTCATTTATTATTCCTACGTTTAGGTATAAAAATAGGGCAGAAAAAGTACCCTATTACGAGAGGATTAGATACGACGAAATAGCTTCGTTAGCATCTCGTCAGTGACTTTTTCTTCCCAGCCTTCGCCATAGACATTATCCCAAAGTGGCCCCATGCTCTTGGTCACGGCAACCATTTTAGCGATGGTGTCATCTGGAAGATCTTTACAGATGTTTTTTGGCAGCACAATATTATGCTTATCCATCATTTGGCGGAACTCTGTTACACCTTCTGGATAGAACTCTTCGAGCACATCGAACGCTAAACAGTTGCCGAGTCCATGATGATAACCGAGTACATAACTTAACCCATAAGACACAGCATGGCAGGCACCCACTTGGCTGTACGCGATGCTCATGCCGCCCATGTAGGATGCCATCATTAATTTGTCATCTTTTTCAGCATGATCGTAGATGAAAACCTCACGGCAAAGATCCATGGCTTTTTCAGCAAAAGCTTTGGCAAATTCATTGAGGTATGTGCCTTCAAGTGACTCAACACAATGGATATAACAATCCATACCAGTGTAGAACCATTGATCCGTAGGAACACCAGCAATAAGTTCAGAATCCATGATGATCTGGTCAAATACCGTGTGATCTGAATTAAGACCTAGCTTACGCACAGGGCCACAAAGTACCGCAGTACGAGAGGCTTCTGCGCCTGTGCCAGATACGGTTGGAATACCGATGTGATGAATGGCTGGGTGCTTAATGAGATCCCAACCTTGGTACATGGCACTGCCACCTGTATTGGTGATCATTAGCGCAACGGCTTTCGCTAAATCCAGTGTTGATCCACCACCCAGTCCAATCACGCTCACTGGTCGCTTAGTGTTAAAAGCGTGCACTTGCTCAGTGAGGGTATCCACTTGCTTCGTTGTAGGTTCATCATCGACATTAACGTAAATAAGTAGGTCATGAGCTTTTGCTGGGATGCGTTCAATAAGTGACTTGCCTTGGTGAACATCATCAACAAGAAAGACCACAAAATCACTGGGGTCGCTGCGCTCAGCATCTAATACTGTGTCAAGTTGGACAAATGAGCCACGTCCAAAAATCATTTTCGGGACACATTTGAAATTTTTAAAACTCATAATAACTTTCTCCGTTGAAATCATATCCAAGGATGCTCCAAAATCAGGAGCATGGCTCAGCTACCTGTTAGAATAAGGCGTTTGTTAAGCAAAGGCTTTTCTTATATTTTCAATACGCTGAGCAATCTCATCTTCTGTCCACGACAGTTTGATCAGCATAGAGATGGTTCGGCTCATGATGGCATCAGATTTTGGCACTGAGACTTTTGTGTAATCAGGGCGGTTTTCAATCAATGTGATGGGTAGGGCAGAACAAGACTTAAGCTCTTGAATATGCTTCCAGTTGCTTAGGTAGTGCCAGTTATTCACATACCAATAGAAGCAACCATCAACGCCATTTTCTGCTAGCCTTTTATTGATCTCAATGGTGCGCTCTTCTGTTTGCATCATAAAGGTAAGAAAACCCGCTGAATCACCTTCTACATCAGGAAGTTCACGGAAAGATATGTCAGTAATATCGGCAATAGCAGCTTTAATCGTGTGTTTATTTTTACGTTGGATGTCGATAATGGTATCGAGTTTACGCAGTTGAGCTAAGCCCATTGCTGAATTCATTTCAGATATGCGGAAATTTAATCCCATGATTGGATGATCTTCAGCACCACGGTCGTTGCCGACATGATCATGGCCATGATCTGAGAACATATGAGTGTGTTTATAAATCGTGTCACTGTTGGTGATCACAGCGCCACCTTCACCACAAGTAATGGTTTTCACTGAATCAAATGAATAACAACCGACATCACCAATAGTGCCAAGTGCTTGACCTTTATATGTTCCACCGATGGCCTGGCAAGCGTCTTCGATTAATACCAAGTTGTGCTTTTCACAAATGGCTTTTATTTCATCTAACTTACCCATAGAACCACACATATGAACTAAATTAACCGCTTTAGTGCGTGGTGTGATCGCGGCTTCAATGCCTTCGGGGGATAAACATAAAGTGGTATCAATTTCTGCAAATATCGGCACTGCGCCTGCCATAAAGACGGCTTCAACGGAAGCGACGAAAGTAAACGGAGGTACAATCACCTCATCACCGGCACCAATACCTGCAGCTGCAAGTGCCGTTTGGAGTGCAGCGGTTCCACTAGAGAGTAAGTGGGCATGTTTTACATTCATTTTTTCACACAGTAATTGCTCCATCTCACGTGTTTTCCAGCGGTCATTACGCATATGATCGAAGTTATAACGGAACGTAAAACCATGTTCCATTACATCTGCAACTTCCTGCTTCTCTTCAGGACCAAATAATTCAAAACCGGGCATGGACATTTCCTTAGCATTCGCTGCGTGTATCGATGTGATAAATAATAACCGAGCAATTATAACTGGGTTGAGAGGTAAACTGCGATGTTTATTCAGCAATCTGTCATGAAAAAAGACAAAAATGATGCATATAGTGTGATGTGTGCACACTGAGTGCCTAAATCTTGTGTGTTTAGGGGCTCAGTGTGCATCTTCTATTTTATTCGGGCTTAAACTTTTCATTGTCGACGGTCACATCTAAATCAGATAATAAGCCATTTTCGATGCCGTATATCCACCCGTGCACAGAGACATTTTGTCCCCTTAACCACGCATCTTGCACAATATTGGTACTGCTTACATTGCCCACTTGTTCAATCACGTTGAGTTCACAAAGGCGATCGAATTTTTCTTTTCCGTCGAGCTTACTGAGCTCTTCAGTATGGAGACGGTGAACATCTCTAATGTGTCCTAACCAATTATCGATAAGGCCTAAGCGTTCGTTGCCCATTGAGGCTTTAACTCCACCGCAGCCATAGTGGCCCACGACCATGATATGCTTAACTTTAAGGACTTCGACTGCATATTGCAGTACAGAAAGGCAGTTAAGATCTGTGTGTATGACCATGTTGGCAATGTTACGATGAACGAACACTTCGCCAGGCATAAGATCGATGATTTGATTTGAAGGTACACGACTGTCTGAACAGCCAATCCACAGGTATTCAGGGTGTTGTTGGGTCGCCAATTGTTCAAAGAAATGGGGTTTTTCTTGTACGATACGTTTAGCCCAACGGCGATTATTATCAAAAAGTGGTTTTAGTATTTTCATGATTCTCAATAATAGGTAATTAGGTAGTATGTAATGTGAGTCACTAGGTATTCTACCAGCTACTCTGCAGGGTCCTGAGCGATTCAGTGATAATAATCATTAATATTTATTAATGATTATTATTGTTTAGGTGATGTCCAATTTGTGCTGTATTGGCATGTGTTGGGTTAGGGTAATGTTTATTAAGGAATAAACTGAGTTGTATATTGACAAACTCTGGTTGTTCTAAGGGACTAACATGTCCAGCTTGAGGAATATGAACATATTCACTGCCTTTGATGGCATCATGCATAAGGTAGCCTTCTAATACAGGATGCAGTTTGTCTTCGAGCCCTGTCATGATTAAGCAAGGGGCGGTTAACGATCCCATGTCTTCTAACAGATCTCGCCTCCCAAAGATGATTTTTCCGAGTTTGCAAATGGTGTCTAACTGTTTAGGGGGCATTTTTGCCAGTGTTTGCTTAAAGTCGATAAACAGATCTGAGTGACAATTTTCAACGTCACGGGTAAAAAATAAAGGGGCTATTTGTGTAATCAAGTTCTCAGAAATTTTCGCAGAGTGCTGAATAATATTCAACATAGTATAATATTTAGCCCGTGCAACTTCAGGCTCAAATCCGAGAAAACACCCCATCATAATGAGTGCTTTCACACGATGTGGTGCTTTTAATGCCAATTCAGCGCCCCACATGCCACCCACAGATAGACCGATCACAGCAAACTCTTCGATGGCTAAGTGGTCCATCATGTACAGCATCTGATCGGCAATTTGTGGCAGTGAACGGCAGGACTCGGGTAAATCATCAGATTGACCATGGCCCCAAAGATCGGGCGCGATACAACGATAGTGTTGACTTAAATGCGCAATTTGATGAGCCCATATGTGTGCGTCCCAAAGGTAGCAGTGTCCAAGAAGGAGTACAGGGCCAGTACCAATATCAAGATAACTGAGTGTGTTGTTGTCTATTGTTAATGTTTTTCTATTTGAGATAAAGTTCATCATGCCTGCTGTTGATAGGTTGAGCTAAAGTCTATGCGGTTTACTCGCATCAAAATAGGTCGGGCTAGGTGCGACTCTGTGTACATATTCTTTCACGATATCGGGGATTTTTGCCATTAATACCTCTTTGAGTTCGATGTCAGTATCATCTAAAATCGATGTTACTTTATCGAGTTTAAATTGATTGAGATATTGATTAGCCACAGGGAAAAAACTCAGATGCCAAGGCTCTGGACTGACACCACTTAGGCCCTGTTGAAATGGGAAATAAAAACCAAACTCATGACTGCATTGAACCAACCAAGTGTGCAGGCGACCACAAGGTCCAGACTCTTGATATTCAGATGTGATCAGCCGTAAGTTTTTACCTGCTATGGCATTAGCGTCATAGAGATCAATATCAGTTCCCCAATGATGTCGTGATGTGCCCGGAAGCGCTGACCATAATAAGATTAATTCAACTAATTCTTTATCACTTTTATTTATTATTGATACCGGATGTGAATCAATATCTAATAATGTACGTGTCCCCAGAGCCTTAGTATTCCAAATATTCAACTGTGCAGCAAAGCTTCGATAGCCTGAACAGATCTGGATCTCTATCCCTTGAGATTTTGCAGCGGCACTCATTGTCGCTAAGGCCACAGCCGTGTCCTGTTGAAGTTTATGGCCTTGATAATCCACAAGGTGTGAGCTCTTTAGGCCATAGATTGCAGTGGTTGGGATCAGCAAAGTAACTTTTCCAAAATCACTTCATAGCATTGGGCTAATAACTCAAGATCAGACACTTTGACACATTCGTTGACCTTATGAATAGTAGCATTGACAGGGCCTAGCTCAATAACATGAGCACCGGTTGGTGCAATGAAGCGACCATCAGATGTACCACCGGAAGTTTGTGGTTGCGTATCCGTGCCTGTGATTTGTTTTATTGCATCACGAGTCGCATCAAGTAAAGGACCGTCATTAGTTAAGAAAGGAAGGCCGTTATAGATCCAGCTAATATCGTAATTCAATCCATGTGCATCCAAAATATTGAGCACTCGCTTGATTAGGATCTCTGCTGTGACTTCGGTCGAATAACGAAAGTTAAACATGACATCCAGTGCACCAGGTATTACATTCGATGCGCCTGTTCCGCCTTGTATATTGGCAATTTGAAAGCTGGTAGGTGGAAAAAATGCATTGCCATTATCCCATTTCATACGGGCTAATTCATCTAGGGCTGGAGCGGCGTTATGGATTGGGTTATCGGCAAGATGAGGATAAGCCACATGCCCTTGAATACCATTGATGGTTAGGTTGCCAGTTAAACTGCCTCTGCGACCATTTTTGACGATATCGCCTAATTTATGGGTAGATGAAGGCTCACCGACCAATGACCAAGTGATTTTCTCGTTACGTGCTTCTAGGGTATCGATAACACGAGGTGTACCATTGATAAAGGGACCTTCTTCGTCACTGGTGATAAGAAAAGCGATGGAGCCATGATGATTGGGATTTTTTTCGACAAAACGTTCGGTCGCAACTATCATCGCAGCTAACGAGCCTTTCATGTCTGCAGCGCCACGTCCATGAAGATAACCATCAATCACTACAGGTTCGAATGGCGGTGTATGCCAACGGTTAAGATCGCCAACAGGCACGACATCTGTATGTCCTGCAAAACAAAAAAGGGGGCCTTCTTTACCCCGTCTAGCCCACATATTGGTGGTATCTTCAAATACCATAGGTTCAATGTCAAAACCTTTAACCTTGAGTCTGCTTGCCATTAATGTTTGGCAGCCTTCATCGAGAGGCGTAACTGATGGGCGAGAGATCAGATCTTGAGCTAGGGTTAAGACATCTTGACTCATCGGGTAAACCACGCTTTATATTCTGCTTCTTTGAATCCCACAAGGACGTTACCTTCGCTTGATAATACCGGTCTTTTTATCAACGTTGGGTGAGCTAACATCAGTTCAATGGCTTTGGTTTCATTGAGATCTTTTTTATCATCATCACTGAGCTGTCGAAAACTGGTACTACGCTTGTTGAAAAGAGTTTCCCAGCCTATGACTGCAACCCAGGCTTCAACCTGTTCTTTGCTTAGCCCATCAATACGAAAATCATGGAAATGAATAGTCAATTGATTTGCTTCTGCCCATTTTCGCGCTTTTTTGACTGTGTCACAATTTTTAATTCCAAAAAGAGTCAAGATAATTTTCTCCATAGATGATAGCAATGCTTTTTTGCTATTTGTAGGTGTATCTTCTAGGGGTATTGTGTCATTGCCTTTACGATGTCTCAAGACCAGATAATGATAAAATATGATTAATCAAGATGAGTTATTGAGCAGTCAAATTTTAATGGGGAATAATGTGTGTCAATAAAACTTAAAATGATAAACTTAATCAATGGTTTACGGGCAGTATATACATTATTAATCTTATGTTTTATACCCATTAGTATTTTGAATACAGAGAGATTGCTCAATGAACTTGTTCAAAGATCGACAATAAAAATGACATCTTTACCTGCTTCAACGCTGCCATGTGATTTATTAATCGATGTAATATCTTCCATATTGGCCAGCACGATAGGGGTAAGCAAACTCGTTGCATGTTCTTTAAGGTAGGGTAAATCGAATGCTAGTATGGGCTCGCCTTTTTTGACGGTTTGTCCTTCTTCTGCAAGCCGTTTAAAGCCGTTTCCTCTTAGTTCTACGGTCCCTATGCCAAAATGGACAAAGAGTGCTAACCCTTGTGGTGAATTAATGCTAAATGCATGATTCGTTTCAAATATTTTACCTATAACACCGTCTATTGGGGCAAGAATTTGATTGCCTTTTGGATCAATGGCTAATCCATCACCCACTATTTTTTCAGCAAAAACAACATCTGGTACTTCCTCTATTGGCACAATGTCTCCAGATATGGGGGAAAAAACTTCAATTCCTCCTCTTGGATTGGTTTGTCCTGATATGTATCGTCTCATTCGGCTTAAAAGTCTCATTTAACATCCTTGATACAGATATCGTTTTTATTCTTTGAGTAGCATACTCAATTATTGGGGTTAGGAACAGCATGATTAGTTTAAGGTGATTATCAGTTCAGATATCTTTTCTACGGCGTGCTCTGCTTCCGGTCCTACAGCAAAAATCTTAATCGTCACCCCATGGTATAAGCCTAAATTTTGCAGTTTAAATAAACTTTTAGCACTGGCTTGCTTGCCGTTGCATTCAACGATCACATCACATTCATAGTTTTTTGCTGCTTTTACCAGCATGGCTGCTGGTCGTGTATGTATGCCATGTTTAGCCATGATAGTGATAATTTTTTCATGCATAGGCGGCGACTCATTTGTAATGGTAAATTAATATTTAGTGATTTGAAATTGTTTCTTTTTTAGTGCCTTGATAGCATCAGTGAGTTTATCTTTTTTGATCAAAATGTAGTCGGTATCAAAAGTCGAGATGGCAAAAATGCTGATGTTAGCGTCTGCTAATGTGCCTGAAACACTGGAAAGAATACCTGTCATCGAAAAACCAAGGGGGCCTATCACTTCTAAACAGCGCCAATGGCTTTCCTCTTCAATGCTTTCCAGTTTGAGTTCAGCAGGCACTACAACAGACAATTCATCTTTTGTTTTACCAATAAAAAACATCTCTTGAGTAAATACAGCTGGGGGGATGTTAGCATCCGGACTAAAGCTGTGAATACTATAAAGTTGAGAATGAACGGCAAGAGTCATTCTTGACATGATTATTATTCACCAAGTATGTTGTTATATTTCTTTATCAATATGTTAACACAAATCACGTAACTAGAAAGGGGGAAATAGGTTAACTTATTGCTTATTAACAGCGTTGATAGTCATGATTAAGTCTTAGTTATGACAATATTACTGAGTTGAATCAACCGCCAGATCTTTATAAACGCAGCGAAACAATGAGATGATGACCATGTTTTACGGCTATTACGCGTTGCTTGTAAAATACTGATGAGCTATACATGAATTTTACATCAATGATTTTGATTGAACAGTAAAAATAATGGATATGTTAATAAGTTATTTTTCAATGCCTTGCACTCTACTTGCTCTTTTTTGTTATGATTATGGTTTAAATTGCTGCTTTCATTTTGATTTATTTCACTTTTACACTCAGAATTAACTATTCCTTCTTTTTGGTTTTGATTATGACAAACTCACTTAAAATTGTTAGAACAGATGATATTTTAATGAAATTGTGTGGATCGGTTGTAAGCGTGTTATTTAAAACAACAGATAGTCAGGTATCCCATGCCGCTATGGTTCAGAGTATTTCTCGTACTGGTTTAAAGCCTGATATAGGATGTTTTTCTATCTTTGATGGTGGGTTCTCTGGTCTGGTCGTGATCAATTTTTCCGGGGAAGCTGCGCTTGAAATTTATCGTGGTTACATGACGCACATGGGAATGCCTGAGTCAGAATTTGCGAAGTCTCACATCTCTGATGAGGTCGGGGATGTTATGGGAGAATTGATGAATCAAATATTAGGTGATTTCATTAATAAGATCAGTAAGCAACTTCAAACGTCAATCAATCAAAGCCAGCCAAAGATGTTAACCATTAACAAGCAATTAACGATATCCATTGATACTAATTTAGATGAAGCAATTGCACGTAGGGTGTCATTTAAAACTCAAGATAATCATATTTTTTATTTAGAATTCGCTATGGATAAAACTGAATTTATTCAATTAAATGAATTTGATGAAGAAAATGAATTTGATCCTGATGAACTTTTTGCAGAGCATAGCGGCAAAAAGAATAAAGCAGCTGAAGCCGAAGCAAAAGATATTGCCCCAGATCCTGAAGATGATCTTTTGAATGAACTGGGGATCTGATATTTTTCTGTCGACACTTGTTATCCAAAATTCAGCGATACAAATCATGAGTATATGGCATTGTGAATTGCGAGTGGTTTGAACGTTTTAAGTTATCTGTGTGAGCCATTTTGTAAGAAGGCATGCACGTTTGATTTGGATTTTTTTGATATTTGTTGCAATAATTTAAAAGTCGGATTGGCAAGAAAGTAGCGAGTATGTATATCTTCAAGTATTGTTAACCAAAGCTTAGCTGTCATTTCAGAATCGGCTAACGCGCGGTGAAATACACCGTCATTTTCAATCTTGTTAAAGTCAACTAAACTACCCAGAGTATGGTTGGGTGCTTGCTGATAGAGACGTCTAGCAATCAGCATTGAGCAGGCAAACTCTCCTGTATATTCACGATTGATTAATGTCAGCTCTGCATCAAGAAATCGTTTATCGAATGAAGCATTATGTGCTACCAGGTTACTGCCTTGAATAAAGTCGGCAAAACGATCCATCACTGTCTCACAAGATGCGGCATCGATGAGTAACTCATTGCTTATTCCTGTGTAGTCTTCGATAAATCGACTGATCTTAAAACCTGGGTTCATTAATGCTTGAAATGTATCGACGACCATTCCGTTTTGTAATTTTACCGCACCTATTTCAATAGCACGATCGCCTTGGTTAGGCGAGAGACCTGTGGTTTCAAAGTCGAGTACGATGACTGAATTAGCAGGGCGTGTGATCATGTGTATATAACCTTTATGCGATCTACAAAAAAACAAAACCCGCGATTTAAGTCGCGGGTTTTTTATGAGGAGATGTAAAAAGTAATATTACTTCTTAGCTTCAGCCGCTTTTCTTTCTTTTACTTGTGTGATGACTTTTTCAGCAACACTGTTTGGACACGGAGAGTAGTGAGCAAATTCCATAGAGAATTGACCACGACCTGATGTCATTGTACGCAGTGAGCCGATGTAACCAAACATTTCTGATAATGGGACATCCGCTTTAATACGAACGCCTGTTACACCTGCATTTTGGTCTTTTATCATGCCTCGACGACGGTTAAGATCACCAATGACATCACCAACGTTGTCATCTGGGCTGAATACATCAACATTCATGATTGGTTCAAGAAGTTGTGCACCGGCTTTAGGCATAGATTGACGGAATGCACCTTTAGCGGCGATTTCGAACGCAATAGCTGACGAATCAACGGCGTGGAAAGCACCATCAAGAAGGACAAGTTCAACATCTAATACAGGGAAACCAGCAACAGGACCTGTGTCCATTAATGATGCGAAACCTTTCTCAACTGCAGGCCAGAATTCCTTCGGAACGTTACCACCAACAACCTTAGAGCTGAAAGTGAAACCTGTGTTTTGCTCACCAGGACGGATGATATAGTCAATTTTACCAAATTGACCAGAACCACCAGACTGTTTCTTATGTGTGTAACTGTCTTCAATTTCTTTAGTGATAGTTTCACGATAAGCAACTTGTGGCTCACCGACAATAAGGTCAACGCCGTAAGTACGCTTAAGGATATCAACCTTAATGTCTAGGTGAAGCTCACCCATGCCTTTAAGGATGGTTTCGCCTGAGTCAATATCAGTTTCTACACGGAATGATGGATCTTCAGCAATCATCTTACCGATAGCGATCCCCATTTTTTCACTGCCGCCTTTATCTTTTGGTGTAACAGAAATCGAGATAACGGGCTCAGGAAAGACCATGGCTTCTAGCGTACAAGGATGCTTAACATCACATAAAGTGTGACCTGTTTGTACGTTTTTCATCCCCACGATAGCAATGATGTCGCCAGCTTGAGCTGAATCTAACTCGTTACGCTCATCTGCTTGCATTTCGACCATGCGACCAACACGTTCAGTTTTACCTGTGAACGAGTTAAGGATAGTATCCCCTTTGTTCAGTCTACCTGAATAAATACGCACGAAAGTGAGCGCACCGAAACGGTCATCCATGATTTTGAATGCAAGTGCTTTTAATGGAGCATTGACATCAACAATGGCAAATTCGCCATTTTCAACACCTTCTTCATCAGTTAGAGGTTGTGGATCAACTTCAACTGGGTTAGGAAGGTAATCAACAACAGCATCAAGCAGAAGCTGCATACCTTTGTTCTTGAAAGCACTACCACAGTAAGTTGGGAAGACTTCCATTGTACGTGTACCCTTACGGATACAACGTTTTATTTCATCTAAAGATGGCTCTTCGCCTTCCATGTATGCTTCTAGCAAGTCATCGTCCTGCTCAAGAGCAGTTTCGATGAGCATTTCACGGTACTCTTCTACGAGATCAAGCATATCCGCTGGGATATCGGTGATTTCATAATTTTCAGCTTCACCAGTATCATCCCACACGTAAGCTTTACGAGTCAGTAGATCAACCACACCGGTAAATTCGTCTTCGATACCAATCGGTAGCACCATGATCAGTGGATTAGCCGCGAGCACGTCTTTAGTTTGTTTAACAACACGTAGGAAGTCAGCACCCATACGGTCTAATTTATTGACGAAGATAATACGCGCAACTTCTGATTCGTTTGCATAACGCCAGTTTGTTTCTGATTGTGGCTCAACACCACCACTGCCACAGAATACACCTATACCGCCGTCCAGTACTTTAAGTGAACGGTATACTTCAACAGTAAAGTCAACGTGGCCAGGAGTATCAATAACGTTAAAACGGTGATCTTTCCAGAAACAACTTACAGCAGCAGACTGAATGGTTATACCACGTTCAGCTTCTTGTTCCATGAAATCTGTTGTAGATTCACCGTCATGAACTTCACCGATCTTGTGGATCTTACCGGTAAGCTTAAGAATACGCTCTGTAGTCGTGGTTTTACCCGCGTCAACGTGAGCGAATATACCAATGTTTCTGTACTTTGATAAATCAGTCATTTTTCTACTCTAATTGGAGTTACGTTCTAAAATTCGGTGGCAGTATATCAATACTTTTAGAATTGTTTTATAGATTTTTATTAAAACTGCTTTATTTTCGGTTAAATGCGTAAAATAAAACAGCATTAGTTCATATCATACATCTCTGCATCCCATGATACAGCTCATTTACGTTATTTTCTAGTGCTAGATATTGTTACGACTGTGATTTAGTACTTTTTCAAAGGTGAGGGCGATATTGGCAGCTTCGGTGTCCTTAATGAGTGAACGCTTTGTTTGTGGCTAGCATTAGCTCCAACGTAAACGGGTGAATAAATCGGAATTTCTCTGTGTATTAACCTGAGGCTGATAAGCGTTATTTATGCAGCATGTGTGCAGTATTTTTGTTAAAGTCCTGCTTACACAATTATTAGTGATGACAATGGGCTTTCTGTCAGCACTCACACATTAAGGCGTTAACTTTGGCAATTGAACACAGTGCATTGATGGCAGTATTAACTTCGTTAGATTGTCGGACTAACTTTACCATAAAAAAAATTACCGAATATATGCTGCCTAAGCTTAAAGAGCCGATTTATTTGCACGGTTCAGGTAAAGATTGCCAATTGGTGATAAGGCCAGCTTATGAAGTGTTTCTTACTGATTTTGCTTTGCTTGATGGAGTGACTCACAAAGAAGGTTATTTTCATAACAATGAGATGACTCGTTTTCCCAAACGAATTCAAAAAAGCCTTAATGGCATTCATTATGGATTAGGGTTTAAATTTGCTGATGAAGAGGCGGTTAAGGAGTTTATTCATCGGTTAATGACTATCATCAATGGGTAATTAAGTGTTATTGCACTGGCTGGCTTAGTGGGTATGTTTTGATAGTATGGTTTAATGATTCAATCTTAATCTCTACTTTTATTTCGACATAATCCTGTTAATACTAAATAGGGAATTACTGTTTTTTATAAATGGGCTGGATAGATTTGTTTATTGTTATCATTATGTTAGGCAAACTATTTGATAAGTGCTATTATTTATTAGTGTGAGTAAATAATCCATTCAGCGCCTACTATTACGTACAGGCATTTTTCTTATTCTGGTATCTAGATGAAACATATTAAGCAGACCCGTCGAGACTTCCTTAAATCTGTGGTGATTGCTGGTGTCAGTGTGTATTTTGCTCCCCTTGCTGGTGCCGCGAGTCGTGAGCAAGACTACCTGTATAAACCTCAGGCCCCATGGGCTGATGGCAGTAAGGCTAAATTTCGCATGGATGCGATTCAAAAGGTGACTGGTCAGAAGGTATTTGCGCGTGATTTTAGAGCGAAAGACTTTCCCCATTGGCCTGATAGTCAATGGCATGGTTACATTGTGTGTGCGACCGATACCGATCATCTATTTGAAGATATCGATCTGTCTTTTCTCGCAAAACATCCCACGAAAGTGATCATGGCCGATGATCTAGCCAGTCATCATATTACATTGCCTACATATCATGGTGATGAAATGTTATTGGCTAAAGGCAAGGTTGCTCATTTTATTGGTCATCCAGTTGCCATGTTATTATTTGATTCTTTTGATGATTTTAACGCAGCTAAATCACGCTTAGATTTTAATGCCACCTTGGTAAAGTATGGGGCTAAGGTGACGCCTTTTGAACGAGATCCCTATGCAGCATGGCGAGTGATTCGCATCGCACAAGATAGAACGGAGGGACGAGATGCATTTTCTGTTTTTCAAGATGGATTATTCTTCCCTGCTTATCAATTAAGACAGCCCAAATGGCCTACTGAGCAAAACATAGCTGGAACATTAAGTGAGCGAGGAATGTATTATGCCGACCGTATCAATAAAGAGATGGCAGATCCCAGTGCTCATGTGATTGACACTGATTTTCAAACTCAGATAGTTGACCCTATGATGTTAGAGCCTGAAGCGGCTAACGTTTGGTATGATCAACAAAAGCATACCTTACACGGTGCGATCACTTGTCAAGATCCAACGGATTTTTCTGACATGGCGGTGCATTTATTAAAAGCATCGACTCAAGCTAAAGCAGTGGAGAGTGTGGTGCTTTATTCAGGTTTTGTCGGTGGAGCTTTTGGTGCGAAAGATCACTCGGTATTTCCATTTTACGCACTGGCTGCCAGCTTATTTTGTGACGGTAATCCGATCCGTATTGCCAATGACAGGTATCAGCAATTTCAACAAGGTCTGAAACGTCATCCATTTAACATCCATAATCGATTGTCGATCAACAAAGAAACCTTGAAAATTGAAGCGCTGACTTCACAGTGTCATGTCGATGGGGGCGGAAGAGAAAATTTCTCTGCAAGTGTCGCCTCTGCAGGTATGTCGGCGATGCAAGGGGTTTTTTATATTCCACAAAGCGATTTGCAAGCAACGGCTTACCATTCTCGTAATGTGACTTCAGGTTCTATGCGAGGTTACGGCTCAGCCCAATGCATGCCAATTATCGACTTGATGATAGGGCAAGCAGCCCATGAATTGAATGTAGATCCCTTTGAATTGCGACGTCAGAATTTATTACGTACAGGCGATTTGAATACTCAAGGTGCCGAAATTGATGGTGAGATCCGGTATCAGGAATTGCTGGATAAAGCGGAGTTGCACCCTATTTGGCAAAACAGAGCAGTAAATAAGCGAGAATTTGAAGCCAATCACCCGAATAAGTCGTTTGGTGTTGGGTATTCTTTACTGGCTAAAAATTATGGTACAGGTAATGTGGGTCCCAATGCCGCTGTTAATCTGACTGCAAAAGGTGAAATTGTCCTTGAAATTGAATACATGGAAATGGGCTCTGGGGCGCAAACGAGTCAAGGTTTATTGACCCATGAATTTTTTGGTCATGCGGCGGGCAGAGTTGACATTGCAGTAACTGAAACTTGGGCAGCGTTACAGCTGTTTGAGACAGACAATCCCTATACGATTAGCCAAGAAAAGCAAGATAAAATGTCCACAGATCCACGTTGGACATTGATAAAGCTAATGGCAAGCAGTGCATCTGATTCGGCCACTTTTCAAACTGAGGCGACAAAAGGCGCCTGTGCTGTGGTCTATCGTTATGGCATTTTACCTGCAGCACGCAAGCTCTGGGGCATGTCACTGGATAGCGATCTTGCTTTGGCTAAATGGGAGGCGGGTAAATTGACGTTGATGGGTCAAAAGCCATTGGATTTACACAGTTTGGCCAAGACGGCTCACGACCATGGTTTTGTGACAGGAAGCGTTGCCCATACTGTTAACCGTTGGGCTTGGACGCAAGCTGAATTTACCATTGAGGGGGATACACAGATTCACTCACTTGATGCGATTGCCGTGCGTTATGGTGAGGGGGCCAGTGCAGCGAAAAAGCAGTCTATGGATAGTTTAGGTTACCATTTGATTGAACGAAATTGGGTGAAATACCCCAGTACGCAATTTAATAATGCCATGGTGACTTATTATGCCCCTTGCGACTGCTTAATTGAACTGGCAGTGGATCGCCATACTGGTGAAGTGGACATATTGCGAACACACAGTGTACTTGATGCGGGGCCGGTGATTTCAACCCCTATTGTAGAGGGTCAGATCCAGGGCGGCTTAGTCATGGGCTTAGGGCATGTGTTACACGAATATTTACCGCCATTTGAAGCCGGAGCAGGTAGCGGTACTTGGAATCTACATCGCTATCGAGTGCCGTGCTCAAAAGATGTCAATGTGTGGCAGATGGGGTGTGAAATTCTCCCTCCCAGTCAAGCGACGGATAGACCTAAAGGCATCGCTGAAGTGGTGATGTTACCGGTTATTTCTGCAGTTCAAGATGCTATATTTAATGCGATTGGCGAACGATTCACTCAAACTCCGATCACCGCGGCGCAAATTAAGACGAGGTTGAAGCCATGAACACAGTGACTGTCGAACTTATTTTAAATGGGAAGAAAATCGGACCTATTGACGTTGCCCAAGGTACCATGATGATTCAGTTTTTACATGAATATCTCAATTTAACGGGCACTAAGTTTGGTTGTGGCGCGGGAATATGTCATGCCTGTGTGATATTAGAGAAGACTAAAACGGGCCATGTGACCCACAGAACATGCATTAAGGGAGTAGGGGCATTTAATGGGATGAACTTAATGACTATAGAAGGCCATGCAAATATTGATGTGAAGACTGAAGCCCTTGTTTTACATCCTGTCCAACAAGCGTTTATTGATCACTTTTCATTTCAGTGTGGTTGGTGTACATCCGGTTTTGTCAATGAAGCTATCGGCTATTATGAGTCGCTTAAGCAGCAACCAGTTGTTCAATCTGAGCTGCGAGCTGCACTTGAACATCACTTAGGTACGCATGTGTGTCGCTGTACCGGTTATGTGAAATACTACCAAGCGATGGAAAATCTTATCCTCTCTCAACCTGAACTGATTAGATAAGAGGGCTTATGAAACAATGGATGGGGATTGGGATTTTTACTGGGATATTAGCTGTGGGCTTTATTTATCTTGGTAGTGGTCAAACGGCAGTGATAAATCCTGAGTTAAATAATATTAAGGTGAGTGAGGCGATTAAAGAAAGAGGCCGCCAGGTAGCCATCGAAGGAGACTGTGTGGCTTGCCATACAGGGCCTAATGGTGCTGAATTTGCTGGTGGGTTGCACTTCTTATCACCATTTGGCGATATTTATTCAACTAATATAACCCCCGATAAGACTCATGGTATTGGCAATTATAGCCGTGAAGATTTTTACCGTGCGGTGAAGTTTGGCTACTCAATAAACTCAGGAAATTTATACCCTGCAATGCCTTACACTTCCTATCGAAAGCTCAATGATGAGGATATGAATGCATTATGGACATATTTTCAATCTGTAAAACCAATCGAACAGGCTAATAAGGATAATGATCTTATTTTTCCAACCAATATACGATTTACCTTAGGTGGTTGGAATCAATTGTTTTTTGATGATAGTGATTTTAAAAAGACAGTAGGTAAGAGTGATATTTGGAACCAAGGTAAGTATTTTGTTGAAGCAGCAGGGCATTGTGGTGAGTGTCATACTCCTAGAAATATAGGGTTTGCGATGAAATCAAATGCTGCATTACAAGGTGCGATTATCGAAGGGTGGGATGCGGTGGATATAACGGCTAAGCAATTAAAAAAACGAGGTTGGACACATAATGAACTGATTCGGTTTTTTAAAGAGGGAGAATCGAATTTAGGTTCAGCTTTTGCTGGCATGTACACGGCGATTAATCACAGTTTACGGCATATGAAACGAGAGAATTTGTCGGCTATATCGACTTATTTACTTGATGAAGATCAACACTCTACGATGACAATAACAAGCCAGCTAACCACTGAAGCAGCAAACAGTCCGCGTTTTTTGACTGAAGATGAAAAGGCACAAAAAGGGTATCAAGGTTATGTGAGTTATTGTGCTGGCTGCCATGGGCTAGATGGTCTAGGTAAACCCAATGCCGTTGTTGCCATTAATAATAATAGTGTATTGACCGCAGATTCAGCCTATAACGCCATTGCGGTTATTTTGCGAGGACTTCCAAGTAAACGCCAGAGCCTTATTCAAGGAACAGTAGCAATGAATGGGTTTAGTTCTGAAATATCTGATCTAGAATTAACCGAGTTGGTCAATTTTGCTAGAGTGGTATGGGGAGGGCATAGCGATTCTGTTATCGACGTTGATGAGGTAAAGGCCATCCGTAAACAGTTAGATGAATCAGGGTATTTGAAGGACTCTGGACCGGATAAGAGTCATTCAGGGCTTTGAATTCCCGCTGAACGTAATTGGCATAAAATAATCATCCAACTCTATCGTCAGTTTTACCTAGCTTAGCGATTATCTTAATCACTGCCTTGTCCAGCTATCCTACGAAAACGTTGAAATGAACATCTTGAAGTCGTTTGGGTATATAACGAGAATGGGAGGAGATTTCTTATTTGAGGGTGGATGTTGTTTACATATCATGATGGAAAGATCGATTTTCATGTCGTGAAATGATATGTCAATTAGGGTGAAAAAATATGATTTTCTTCATTTTTTATCCAAATGCAAGTTGGATTTTTTTGGAAAGATATAAGAGACTGTCCTACACTCTAATCAGTTTAACATACCCTATCGACATAACTATTTAGATTAAAAATTATGATTAATATCGTGTCATTTTTACATCATTTTTCGTGTTAGAAAATGCAATCCATTCATCAGGCATGAAGAGGGTTTTATTATATGTGCGGTATTTTTATTACCAATGATCCATCTATCACTCAAAATACGCTGGATATTATTGAAAAGACATTGAGGTTTCGAGGGCCTGATGGGTCATCGGGTTTGATTGAGCATAATGGTTGGAAGGCATACCATTCTCGATTAGCCATCATTGATATCGACAGTGGGGTTAATCAACCTTTGATCCACGGTGATGGTGGGTTATTAGTGTTTAATGGTGAAATTTTGAATTTCGTCGAACTGGGTGAGAAGTATTTCAACAAGGGCTACAAAAGTGACACTGTTTTATTAAGTGATCTCGCTAGCATCGGCAAGTTAAATTTATCTGAGCTTGATGGTTTTTTTGCTTTTGTGTATATCGATCACCAAGGTGAGATGGCATACTGCGCTCGAGATCGCTTTGGCGTAAAACCGCTTTTTTTCCATAAACGTGATGGTTATATTACCTTATCTTCTGAGCCAAATACGCTGCAAAAACTGTTTAATTTATCGGTGAATGATCATGCGATTGAAGAATATCATGCGGTGAGAGCGCCGATCTTGAGTGGGTCATTTTTTTCGGGAATAGATGAAGTCGCACCAGCCAAATGTTTAATTAATGGTGAGTATTTCAATCTCTTGACGTATTTAGACGGAAAATATGAAGAGTGTGATCTCTCTCGATTAACCATGGCCGTCGAAAAAGGGATCACGACACGGCAAGTATCGGATGCACCCATTGGGTTATTATTAAGCCGAGGGATAGACAGCAACTTACTAAAAGAGCTGGGGAAGTTTGATAAATATTATACCATCGGCTTTAAAGGTGATGAGGATTTAGAATATTTAAGAAAGCAAAATATTGATAACTTGACTATTGTAGAATGCTCTGCACAACAGTACCGAACTGAATTTGAGCGTTTATTAGCGTTACGTGGCGAGCCCATGTCAGTACCTAATGAGGTGTTACTGTCTATCATCGCGAAAGTGGCAGCATCTGAAGGCATAAAAGTACTCTTGTCCGGTGAAGGGGCCGATGAGTTTTTTGCTGGCTATGATCGTATTTTTAAATGGGCAAGTACCGTGTGTCAGTTTGATATTGATATCTTTTTAGACATGTATTGCTATATACGTCCAGTTAAAGGTAGCGACTTTTACCTAAAAATGGCCTCTCTTTTTGATGGATTGACGTTTGTGAGTCCCTTTGAAACGGTGAGGTGGTTCTTTATTCGTTATCATATGCCCATTCTATTTCGTCGCTTAGATTTCTCTTTGATGGCTGCAGGCATAGAAGGGCGTGAGCCGATAGCAAATATGCATACCTTTAAGATTGCTGCCAAGTTATCACCAGATGCATTAATGGGCGATACTTTAGGCAAAACACCTCTTAGAGAGCTTATTGCTCCTTATAAAGGCCATCAATTTGCGTTTGAAAAAAAAGTCGGTTTCCCCGTCGATTTGACCGCCATTTTTGACCCTAATGGTGATGAAAGTTCATATGAGATCTGGTTCAAAGAAAATTTAAGGATAATTAAATGATCATTGGATATACAAGTGGAGTGTATGATCTATTTCACGTTGGGCATGTCAATTTATTGAGAAATGCCAAAGCCATGTGTGACAAGTTAGTGGTGGGTGTCACGGTAGATGAGTTGGTGATGTATAAAGGCAAGCAATCAGTGATCCCGTATACTGATCGTATTGAAGTGGTTAGAGCGTGTAAATATGTCGATGTCGCGATCCCACAAAATAATATGGATAAGGCCGCTGCAGCATTAAAAAATCATGCTAGGTACCTATTTGTTGGTGATGATTGGTATGACACGCCTAAATGGAAGGATTTTGAGAAACAATTAGCTGAAGTAAGCTGCGAAGTGATTTACTTTCCTTACACAGAAGGTACATCAAGTACGCTGATTAATGAAGCCTTAGAAGATATTAGAGACAGTAATAAGTCAGGTTAAACAATAGCGTTGAATATGTTATCGTTCTATCGATGCTTCTGATGTTGTATGCTTTATAACTAAAAATGTTCTATTTTCCTTGTTAATCAATAATTTAACGAATTGTTTTATTGTGCAGTGATTTATTTTACTCAATAGCGCTAGGGGTTAGCTTAGAAGGACAGATATAATCTGTTTCTCTAGCTTCTAGCACATGTATTTTTGCTTAAGCTCAACAGCGTACTTTATTTGAGATTTATGATGTCATTTTCAACACTAGGATTAAGCGAACCGATCATTAATGCCGTTACTGAGCTGGGTTATACCTCGCTTACTCCTATTCAAGCTGAGGCTATTCCCCTTGCTCTAAAAGGCAAAAACCTGATCGCAGCAGCGCAAACAGGCAGTGGTAAAACAGCGACGTTTGTGTTGCCCATTCTTGAGATGTTATCTCGCGGCGTGACTCAACGTAAAAAACGAGCTCGTGCGCTTATTCTAACGCCGACAAGAGAGCTTGCTGTGCAAGTTTGTCACAGCATTGAAGCCTATGGGAAACATCTGTCACTCAAATCTATTGCAATATATGGTGGCGTGGACTATGCACCGCAAAAGCAGCAATTACTTGATGGTGTTGATATTGTGGTTGCAACACCTGGACGTTTGAGGGATCTTTACACCCAAAGAGCGATTCATTTTGATGAAATAGAATTTTTAGTGCTTGATGAAGCTGACAGAATGTTAGACATGGGCTTTATCGAAGACATCACCAAAATCATCGATACACTACCAGACAACAGACAAAACTTATTATTCTCTGCAACATTGTCCAGACAAGTGAGAGAACTTGCTAAAGAGACCTTCCTTAATGCTATTCAACTTTCTTTTACGAAAGAAAATGTCGATAAACCGGATATTGATCAATGGCTGATAACGGTAGACAAAGATAAAAAATCAGCATTATTAAGCCACCTTATTAATGAACACCAGTGGCAGCAAGCATTGATTTTTATTGAAACGAAACATGGTGCAGGTAAGCTCGTCAGCCAACTTGGCAAGCGAGGTATTGAAGCTGAAGCGATACACAGTGGCCGTACACAAGCTATTCGCGAACAACTACTGGCCGACTTTAAGGCAGGTAAAATTAAGTACCTAATCTCGACAGGCGTCTCGGCACGTGGGATAGACATAGAAGTGTTACCTTTGGTGATTAATTATGATCTGCCTTTTCCTGCCGATGAGTATGTACATCGTATTGGACGTACAGGACGGGCAGGGGCATCGGGCCAGGCCATTTCCTTGGTGTCTAGAGATGATTTTAAGAATCTGTGTATGATTGAACGCCGTTTAGGGCATCTTATTACACGCAAAGAAATTGAAGGATTCAAGGCGAGTAAAGAAGTGCCTATTTCGGTGTTAAATTTCGAGCCAAAGCACAAGCCTGCTCGAGCCAGCAGTGAAGATAAGCACACAAGTACTATCAGTAAAAGCCAATTGCCATCACGTGATCAGCGTCCATCAAAAAATGCTGGGAGTAAGAAACTGCCACCTAATCCGTGGAATGTGTAAAAAGAAGGGAGCAAAATAATGGGCAGTGCATCTTGGGAAAATAAATGGTTGGAGCGCTTCATAAGGAATTTCCTCTTTGAAGCCTTGGTCTAGCTGAGTTTAAGATTTTTATGCTACATGTATTTGCGTTTGATAAAGGGTAAGAGGCTGTGGCCTTATGCTAAAGTCTTTTGCTAAGTTCACATGCAATGGTCTTACTCTATATCGTTTATGTGAGTTAATCCTGAGATGTAAATCGACAAGCCTCTGTGTGCAGGTTAAATGATTCAATAAAATCAGGATATTTTGCTATGAAGACTTTGCCAAAATAAACCCCCAATGGCTTATTGATATTTGGTACGACTTTTAGGTTTGATAAGGAGATATGCGAGCGATTAATGGCATCTCTGAATAGTAATTTATTTTCCATAATGGCATCAATTTTCCCTATAATTAGCAGTTTCAGTAACTTATCAATGCTGGCATTTTCATGTATTACTTGATACTTTTCCTTATGGAGCCAATAGGTCGTATTAGCATGCATTCTGCTACCAAGCTGTGCATGACTCTTAATAGAGGCTTTATTGAGACCAATATTGGTATCTTTTAGCAGATAAAAATTCCACTCCTGTTCGATAAATGTTTGTGAGAGCACCGCATAGTTATCGCGTTTATCGTTCTGTGAAGCTGAAAAAAAACCATCATACTTGCCTTGTGCAACCCCATTTTGTGCGCGTCCCCAAGGCAGAAAGATGACGCGGTATTTTTGGCCCACTTTGTCCATGACACATTTCAGAGCATTTATTGCAAAACCAGTCTGCGCATATGGTGACTTTATCTGATAGGGAGGCCACTCTTGCGTAGAGATAAGTACCTCTTTGTCTATGGGTTTAGCTAAACAGTTGGAAGAGAGAGATACATTAAGCACTAGCAAGCATAAGAGGTGAAGTGATGAGAGATATGAGTATTGAAATGATAAAGCCTTACTGATAGCCGAAATCTTAATCATCGGAATGATTTTCATGTGGCAACCTGTGCAAATTAATACACTTAATTCTAGTTTAGCTTAGGTCGTTGTCAAAAAATTAATAAGAGAAGTTTTTACGATTCGGGAGGGCTTTGTTGCAGTGCTATACCATCAGGTCTTTTGATATTGATTAGTTAGATCGGTAGCTTTGAGGCATGCCAAACTTAGAGCTGAGAAGTCAGTCATCATTGTGCTAGTTTTGGGTACATAATTGCGATTATTATATGGAATAGTCACAATACATCATGTCTTAAATGCTGATCTTGATACTTATGTGTTTTATTTTAAGTGTTATCTTCTTAATGGTGATTATTTGGTGTTTTATGTTTTTCTCGTTGGTGATAATGATTGATTTTGATTGTTTGTTTTATTAATTAATCATTAATGATAAGGGAATAATATCAGATTATTTGGTTTGCTATTGATATGAATGTTGATTTGTTTTAACTTCCAATTCTAATTATTAAGAATAATTTTTTATGGTTTTGATGGGAATGTTATGAAGTGTAAATATAAGAAAGTATTGTTCGGTTTAACGTTAATTACTTTACCCATGTTTAGTATTGCAAACCAGCTTGCTCCAAGCTCTGAATCGAGCGGCTTTATAAGAAATGATTACTATGTTTTTAATAGAGACAATTCAGACGTTAATGAGTCTCTAAAAAATGTAACTTATACGTATTTTTTCTCTGTTAAACCTAATGATAATGGAGAGTTATTTTATGATGGTCATTCAGAAGATAATTTTAAACTGAAATTTGATGATTTTTTTGCCAAGTTAGATGCAAATCAACGCAGCAAAATGATGCTTGGAGTGGGTAATCTAGATCCCATTGTGACATCAGCATCTCCAGAAACATATAGAAGATTCATGAATGAGATGAATCGATTATTGATTGATTATGGATTTGTTGGATTAGATATCGATTGGGAAACGGATATTGCCGTCTCGCTTTACAGTAATATGATCCATAATCTAAGAAGTTGGTTTCCACATAAAAAAATATCTATATCAATAGGCAGCAATAATTATAATCATTACTTTGATAAAGCTGAAGCTGTTGATAATATTGTTGATTTCATTAATGTCCAAGGTTATGGACCTCACACAAATAATTTAAGTACCGTTGCTGTCATCGATGTGTTAGATCAACTCAACCAAAATTATGGCGTAGATAAGAATAAACTATTACTTGGATTACCTATCTATGCGGTCACTGAAAGTCAAGTTGAAGCTGGCAGCCCTAAAGATATAGCTTGGTCAAAGCTTATTAGTGATTATGGTGCAGATCCAGAATTAAATAAATTTATTTTAGGTGAATATACCTACAATTATAATTCTATACCATTAATACGTGAAAAAGTCAGCGCTGTTAAAGCTGCGGGATATAGAGGTGTTTTTACTTGGGAGCCACAATTAGATCTACCTTATGGTGATGTGAACTCCATTATTGCAGCTATTGATGATGAAATGATAGAGTAACGGACAATGAAGAGTACATCGTTATAAATTCTAAGATTCATGAATTTATATTTATTCATGTTTACATGTAAAAGCCTAGTTTATCTAGGTTTTTACATTTCCCATAATAAGATGTTTAGATACATTTAGCTGGTTTTGGTAAACCGGCTATTTTTGTTGCCTGTTTAGCGGGTCCGACAGGAAATAAGGTGTAAAGGTATTTTGAGTTCCCTTTATCACCCCCCAATTTTAATCCAATGGCTTTAACTAGGACACGAATAGCAGGGCTGGTTTTAAATTCAAGGTAAAAGTCGCGTACGAAATTAATGACTTCCCAGTGTGCTGGCGTGAGCTCGATGTTCTCTTTTGTTGCAATAATTTGAGCGATATTTTCATTCCAATCGGTTATATTTTTTAAATAACCTTGATGATCGGTGTCTATTTTATTGTTGTTATATTCTATACTAGTATTTGTGTTTTTCACCAGCTAATCACCTTGTTATGACTTAATGTTTCTTGAACAAATTGTTCGTAGCTAATTGACGTGAACGGACTGAGTTGTGTGGTTATCCCGCGTGCTTTTACGTCTTCAGCCAACACCAATACAGGTATTGAAGCCAATGCTTTTTGCCAAGATTGAAGTAAAAGTGCGTTTACAGCATTGCCAGACAGTAATAGCGTGTCCTGCTTATCAATATATCTGATGCAAGTCGCTAAGGCATTATCTTGTGCTGGTGAGGTTTGTACGTGATGTAAAATCATTAGAATACCAACACTTCATCTGCATGGGCTAATTGTTGCGTTATTGCATGTTGTGAGACTTTATCATGCGCTATTGTCAGTTCGATATCCTGTAAACCATATTCAACTAATGAGGTGTTACACACAAGTACAGTGTCAATGTCATATAGGGGGAGAGCACCCAAAGTGGCAATAAAGTCTTTTGCACCTATCCGTTCTGGTTGCTGTGCTTTTACGAGGTTTAGCACTCCTTCATCCACAAAAATCAAACACACATCTTGTTCGAAACTGGCGCTAAGTAGCGCGAGATCTAATGCTTCTCTGCTGTGGGCTGTACCGTGTGGAGCACGGCGAAAAATGATGGTTAATTTTTTCATCTTAATATCTTAATTTTGTCATTGACTGATTGTAGGTTGCCATTCATTAAAAACTGATCAATTTATCCGTTTTTTCAATGCCAGTCACGAGTTCGCCAAGGCCTCCCATTTCGAAGGGATCTTGTATATTCCAGTGGTCTATTGTTAACTCATTAGCTTCAGTTTTTGACAATACCCCTCGCCTTAACGCGGCAGAAACACAATTGACTAACTTAACTTGATATGTCTGATTAAGGCTAATCCAAGCGCTTGTTAAGTCAAATTCATCTGAAGCTGGGCTGTTGAATGAACTGCTATTAAGCACACCATCTTGGTAAAAAAACACGCACTGTATATCGTGCCCTGATTCTAGAGCCGCTTTTGAAAAACGGTAAGCATGATAACTGGCGGAGCTAGTATAAGCAGAGCCGTTAACTTGAATGATGAATTTGCTCATGTATTAGTATTTTAGTTATCAATTAGTAAGCAGGCAAAAAAATAGCCCCGTTTAAGGGGCTATTCTAACCGATAATACTGTGTGACAAAATATTATTTATCGAAGAGATAAATCAAGTGCAGTGACAGTAATCGTTTATGCTTGATTAATCGTTATTGCCAATGCCCATTAAATGCAAAAGAGCAATAAACAAATTAAGGAAATCTAAGTATAATGCGATAGTGGCCCTGATGTAATTTGTTTCACCACCATTCACTATTCGGCTAGTATCAAACAGAATAAAACCTGTCATCAAAAGCGCGATACCAGCATTAAGTGCCATAAATACCACACCACTACCTATAAAGATATTAGCAATGCCTGCTACGATAGCGATAACGAGACCGGCCATTAAAAATCCTCTCATGAACGAGAAGTCTTTTTTAGTGGTGATCGCGTATGCTGACAAAGTCACGAATACAACCGAAGTTAACCCTAATGCCTGCATGATAAGCTGTGGACCGTTAGCCATACCAGCATAGTGATTTAGAATGTAACCTAAGGACGCACCTTGCATACCTGTAAAGGCAAAGACCCAAAAAAGCCCTGCTGCGCTGTCGGCCTTTTTTAAGGTCACAAAGAGGACAACTAAGCTACCTAACGACATACCGATAGATAACAGAGGACTAATTTGCAATGCCATGGCCAGACCTGCACAGACGGCAGAAAAAGCGAGTGTCAATGAAAGTAGCATGTAGGTATTTTTTAGAAGCTTATTCACTTCCAATGTTGAAGTGTTCGTTGAATACAATGTCTGTTGTGTCATATCTATCTCCTGTGACGCTTTTATAGCAGATGCTCTCATCTTATTACTTCGATTCACTTTACTCAAAAGAGTTCCGCAAGTCGCGATATCAATTTACATTATCCCGTACGTACGAGTATAAGTCATTGAATCATACATCAGGGAGTCAGAGTGGGAAAGGCGTAAACCTCTTTTATCCTTTTAAATATGCTCTTTTACCTTATGTACCATTCTATTTTAACGTCAAAATCAATGATTGTTGACGTTTATTTAATCATACTTAGCTTATTTAGATGGGTACAGGTAAATGCGTATTCATGCACAAAATTTAATGTAGCCAATCGTCATACAATTTTTTACTATCGCCAAGATAGTCGAGGACCCATGACATTGCTGGTGACATGTTTGCTCCATTCCAGGCTAAACAGCAGGGACTAGTGGCTTTGGCTCTCTCTATCTCTTTGGATAATAAATCGCCGCTTCGAATAAATGCATCGGCGAAATGCATCGGCATATAACCTATGCCTAACCCTTCTCTGAAACAATTAATGGCGCGTATCCAATCAGGTACAACCAAACGGCGTTGGTTTTCGAGCAACCATGTCATGCGTTTCGGGATCTCTCGTGAGGTATCTTCAAGGCAAATTGAAGGATATTGACGTAATTCATCATCTGTTAATGGTCGATGAACGTCAGCCAGCGGATGCTTTTTACCGACAATAAATGCCCATTCTATCTCACCCATGTCTTTGAAATGATAATCTCCACCGACAGGGATAGCCGTGGTGGCGCCAATAGCGATGTCGCTGCGCCCATTGGCGATAGATTCCCAAACACCATTGAACACTTCGATACGAATAATCAGTTCGACATTGGTGAAATGGCGATAAAAATCAGCGATGAGTACACTAATTTTATCGGCTCTAACAATATTGTCGAGTGCGATTGATAGGGTAGGTTGCCAGCCATTTGCGACACGTTTTGTATCGTCTTTCATTAATTCTATGTTGGTTAAAATGGCGCGGGCCTGTTTGACAAAATGTTCACCAGCGGGGGTCAGGCTGACACTTCTGTGGTGGCGTTGAAATAATTCAGTGCCAAGTTCATCTTCAACCTGTTTTACGGCATAACTTACGGCAGAAGGCACCTTGTGAAGTTTATTCGCCGCTGCGGTGAAACTTCCAACGCGAGAGACCATATCAATCAGTAATAATGACTGTTCAGAAAGCATACCCGCATTTCCTTGCTATGATAAATTTTGATGGCTAAGCTCAAAAATAAACGTTTCACAATAATTTAGCAAGTCTTTAGACTGCACAGCCTTAATTTGTCATTTACTTTAGCAGATATTAACACTGATTATGAATTCACTGGATCACAGCAAGTACTTTTTTTTTCTCGGCTATTTAGCGTTGTTAAGCATGTTAGGTTTTATTGCAACTGACATGTATCTTCCGGCATTTAAAGCCATTGAAGAGACCATGCAGGCAACGCCTGCTCATGTAGCCAGTTCATTAACATGTTTTCTGGCAGGATTAGCGGTAGGTCAGCTGCTTTATGGGCCTCTAGTCCAGCGGTTCGGTAAGCGGCATTCGTTACTATTAGGCTTGCTTCTTTTTGCTGTTGCCAGTTTCTCACTGGCCAATAGTGAGACAGCACTTGCTTTTAACATTGCCCGTTTTTTCCAAGCGCTGGGCGCCTGCAGTGCCGGCGTTATCTGGCAAGCGATAGTGATTGAAAAATATGATGCAATCAAAGCGCAGAATGTCTTTGCTAACATTATGCCTCTTGTTGCACTCTCACCAGCCTTAGCACCACTTGTCGGGGCATTCATTCTCGATATCAGTCGCTGGCAGAGTATATTTTTATTGCTGACAGCACTCGCATTATTGCTGATGGTATTAACGTTCATTTTTGTGCCTAAAGAGAAGGCTATGACGCATGATGTCATAGACTCTGTTTCCTATTTAGATTTATTTAAAAACGCTAAATACTTAGGGAATGTGCTCATATTCGGCGCATGTTCAGGGGCTTTTTTTGCTTATTTAACACTATGGCCAATTGTGATGGAACAGCATGGTTTTGCAGCAAAAGAAATTGGGTTAAGCTTTATCCCACAGACCATGATGTTTATTGTCGGTGGCTATTCTAGTAAGCTATTGATCCGTCAATTTGGGGTAGAAAAAACCCTAACGGCGATGCTTATTTGTTTTGGTCTATGTGTTACCTCAATTGTGCTGTTTTCCTTGATGTTAGATACAGGCAGTCTTCTTCCTCTATTGGTTGCTTTTTCGATCATTGCCGCCGCCAATGGGGCGATATATCCCATTGTGGTGAATTGTGCTTTACAGGAGTTTACTCAACATGCGGCGAAAGCAGCAGGCCTTCAGAATTTTTTACAGATGAGTCTTTCTTTTGGTGTTTCGAGCGTCGTGGCTTTGTGGGCTGCATCTGGTGAAGTGGCTATTGCTTGGGGGATAGTATCTTGTGCTATGTTGGCTTTGGTTGGATACAAAATAAGAGCCAATGGCACTTCATCAGGCCTGATCCGATAGACATAAGATGTAAAAAAGATAAATGAGCAGGTGTTGATCCATGATACCGGCTCAAACTTGGTGGCAAATTAATCAGTTGACGATTTTTTATGGCATAGTATGCAGTTAGTGCTTTACATACAAATCGACTCACTATATTATCTGCGTCGTTCGGAGGGATGGCAGAGTGGTCGAATGCACCGGTCTTGAAAACCGGCACGGGTTTATAGCCCGTCTAGGGTTCAAATCCCTATCCCTCCGCCACATTCTAAAAAAAAGCCATTGATAATCAATGGCTTTTTTGCTTTCTAGCATTCATGTAATCAACGACCACAGCCGTATCTACCCCGTTATTTCAAGCAAAGGTGTTTCTTCGATTGAGCTTTATTGGTGATTTACCTAGCACTATTATCTAACCATCCTGACACAAGAACCTTAAGACAGTCCATAAGACTGATGGACATATTCTAACCACAAGGATATGTTAAAAATATTATAGGTGTCCACTTAGTACAATTGCAGCGACCAAGTAATGGTAACAGTAAATATATTTTAAAATCAATATTTTAACTATTACCTTGCTCGGGAATATTGTAGGTTATAAAGGGTAAATTTAAGCCTTGTTTCCTAAATCGAGGGAACCTTTTGCCGTTAGCGTGATCTGATCCCTAAAGATAGCTATACGGAAGCTGAAAAGTGGGAAAATCTAAACATAAAATAACCAATTGGTCTCAGTACAATAAGGCGTTGATTAATCGAGGCTCACTCACTTTCTGGATTGATGAGCAAGCAATTAAGTCTTGGTATTGTTGTGAACACCACGGGCGTCGTGGTCGAGGGTTCACTTACTCTGATGTTGCTATTGAAACAGCACTCGTTGTGAAAGGCGTTTTTAACTTGTCATTACGAGCACTTGAAGGATTCACCAACTCTGTATTTCAACTTATGGATGTGCCACTGACCTCACCAAGTTATAGCTGTATAAGCAAAAGAGCTAAGACTGTTGAGATCAACTATCGAGCACCGAGTCGTGGCTCTGCGGCACATGTTGTGATTGATTCAACAGGTCTGAAAGTTTATGGCGAAGGAGAATGGAAAACGCGTAAGCATGGTAAAGAAAAACGCCGTACTTGGCGAAAGCTACACCTTGCAGTGGATAGTAATACCCATGAAATTGTGTCAGCTGAAATAAGCTTAGTTAACGTTGCCGATAATGAAGTATTTCCCACATTACTTAACCCATTAAGAAGAAATATAACTCAAGTCTCAGCTGATGGTGCCTATGACACTAAGGCATGTCATAAACTACTTCAGCGCAAAGGATGCAAGCCAACTATCCCTCCGAGAAGTCATGCTGGATATTGGGAGGATGGTCACCCCAGAAATGAAGCAGTAAAAGCACTCAAGGCTAACCAATTAGCGCAATGGAAACAGGATAATGATTATCATCAGAGATCACTATCAGAAACAGCGATGTATCGATATAAACAGTTAATTAGTCCAAAACTGAGTCTTCGGAATTATAACGCTCAGGTAGGTGAAGCGTTAGCGGGTGTTAAAGCAATGAATAAAGTCATAGGGTTAGGAATGCCAGTTAGGAAACACGCTGCCTAATTGGGTGAAACACCTTGGGTTGCTGCGTTTAGAGTCGAGATTTGAGCAACAACGCCGTAAATTTATCTTGTTTTAACTATTATTTTAACTATGGGTGATTAGATGGACGCTCCCTAATTCGGCGTCAATGCGCCAAACTGATGTTTCACCATTCAGTTACATTAAGGAGCGTCCACTATGAAAGTTACCACTATTGCTATCGATCTTGCAAAGAATGTCTTCCAAGTACTTGGTATGGATGAGCATGCAAAGTCAGTCTTCAATAAACGGCTTAATCGAGCCCAACTGGCTGAGTTCATGCTGCAGCAACCCGCTTGCGATGTCATATTTGAAGCGTGCTATTCAGCTCATTATTGGGGGCGGAAATTCCTTGCCATGGGGCACAACGTTAAATTAATACCAGCACAACATGTGACCCCATTTGTTCGAGGTAATAAGAACGATAAAAACGATGTATTAGCTATTTTTGAAGCGAGTTTCAGACCTCACATCCGTTTTGTACCTGTGAAAACGGAGGAACAGCAAGAAGTATTAATGCTTCACCGGATCAGAGAGCGCCTTGTTAAACAAAAAACGGCCTGTACTAACCAAGTTCGAGGTGTATTTGTTGATTTTGGCCTCAGTTTTCCTCAAGGCTACAGCGCATTTGAAAGAGCCATGTGGGAAATTATGAGTGATGAGCATCAGCGACCAATGATAAAATTAATGGCCAATGACTTTTGGGATGAATATCAAACGCTCAACCAGCGCCTTGATCGAATTAACTCATTGATAAAGCAAATTGTTAAGCGAGATCCTAATGGGAGAATTTTATTAACAATCCCTGGTGTTGGGCCAATCATCGCTTCGGCATTTGCAGCCTCAATTGGTGGTGGCCAAGCCTTTAACAGCCCAAAAGAGCTCGCAGTGTGGCTAGGGTTAACCCCGAAACAATTTGCTTCAGGTAATAAGAGTGTCAACGGTAAGATCAGCAAGAGAGGTAATTGCTATTTACGTAAACAATTGATCCATGGAGCAAGGACAGTCGTCAGTCATGCGAGTAAAAAACAAGATGATTTAAACATGTGGATAAATCAGCTGAGGGGTCGAAAAAGCATATGCTGTACCGTTGTGGCAACAGCACATCGTTTGGCAAGACTGATATGGATTTTACTTCAAAAACAGAGCCCATATGAGGCTCAATATGGTGGCTATCATGGCACATGTTAAAAGTGTTGTAGCTATCTTGCCAAGCTCGGTCAGGCCAAGGGTTTTTAGCCCGTCTGGGTGATAAGAGCGGCAAGGTAGCACATTAAAAACTAATCAAGGTTGTGGTAAACGATGAAGTAATGGCTCAGTCCAACCAATGTCAGCCAGAACAGGCCAAGGATATGCAGTAAACATAATCCGTATGGGTGTTTAAATTTTAACAGGCGCAAGGGTACGGATTTCATTTGGGGCGCATTTCCTTTTAAAAAAGACTTGTTAAGCCCGTATATATGGCAGTACAACCGCTTTTAGCGGAAAAGAGTCACATCAAATGACAACGAGATTAGTAGCAGGAAAGTAGATAACTGAGGTTAAAAATACCTTGGTTAGGCAGGTATTAGCTTGACTAACCGGGAGCGTCCATATATGGCCTTGTCAGTTGTGCACCAACAAAAGTCTAAATGAGTGGAATACGACACAATGAGCAGTTAAATAATGATAAAAAGCAGTTGTTTTTTACTCTTTCGTCGCTTATTTTAAGCAACTATTTTGTCATGTAGCAACAAGATGTTGAACTTAAAGGGAAGTAATGAACAATCGAGTCGTATTCAGGTTAGCCGTAATTGGGCTTTTTATTTTTGAGATCGCTATTTGCGTAGCCCTATATTTTTTCGATGATGGTGCTTTAGATTCTGCGTGGCAATTGTTACCAGAAACAGTTGATTGGTACATTTATTTTGAGTCTTATCCCGCTATTGTAGCCGTTGCTATGTTTGGACTACTCTCTCTTATAGTTGTTTCGTTCATTGGGGTGTTATTGTTTCGAAACTGGGCGCGCTGGCTTTATCTAGGGAGTGCGGTGTTAGTATCACTTGTTTCATTATTTACTGGGCCAATTATATCTTATGCTTGGGAACATGTTTTGTGGGAAATCGCCAGTATGACAAATGGGGCAATTATGTTAGCTATGTTCTTGCCCCCAATAAGTAATCAGTTTAATAAGTTAAGCAATAGCAGTAATGATTAGCAATGGTTGGCTATGACTTTTAATGATTTTTTGCGCAAATGGTTGAATAGGCGTAGTAGACGGAGAAGTTATAACTGCAGTAATTTCAAGAAGATGTTAGAGTATTTTAGAATTGAGAGTCCAAAGGTCAGCAAGCGTTTAGTGCTGATTGATTGGTACTAGGGTCGTGTTTTACACGAGTGAATATATAACTGAAGAGCCGGATGCGGTAGTTCCGCACGTCCGGATCTGTGTGGGGTCGGATCAGCAATGGCCCGCTCTACCACGATGCAATACAAATCGTAATTAGGAGAATTAATGCCACACTTTGTAATGGACTGCTCTGAAAGTGTCCTCAAATCCCACGACGAAGAATTTATTATCGAACAAATCCATCTTGTAGCTAACTCAACAGGGCTATTCGATGAGGGCGATATAAAAGTAAGAATGAATCCGTTTCAAAAATACTCTGTGGGTAATAAACGTGAAAACTTTATCCATGTCTTTGCTCATATAATACAAGGGCGCACAACTGAGCAAAAAGCTAACCTGTCACAACAAGTCGTTAGTAAACTTGTTACTATGTTTCCTGATATACCTAATATAGCAATTAACATTAGTGATTTTGAAAAGGCTACTTATTGTAATCGGGCTATGTTGTAGTGCAATGTATTGTTAAAGAAAGACGGAAAGACGGGACAGCCAAATCTTTTGTGCTTTAGCATATCCTCTACTAGCCTTTAAGTTACCTCAACTGCGTATTGTTCAGGATAACGATCATGACGTCAGCTAGAAGAACCCTCATTGATGCAGAATCAACGCCGTTTTATCACATAATAAATCGTTGTGTAAGAAGGGCCTACCTATGTGGGGAAGATAAGCTCACTGGTAAA